>NZ_JBWYIQ010000002.1:0-161261 GCF_056779795.1 Acinetobacter sp. ANC_7682
GAAGCTAAAGAAGCTAAAGAAGCTAAAGAAGCTAAAGAAGCTAAAGAAGCTAAAGAAGCTAAAGAAGCTAAAGAAGCTAAAGAAGCTAAAGCACAGTCTTTTGCTCAAAAAGTAACGCCTGAACCAGCAGCCTATCAATGTTTTGCTGAGCAATGTCCAAGGGTGGATTTAAAAGAGATTCAAATTGATCTCAACGGAAAAGTACCAAAATTTGTAACCCCTGTTGCTGTCGGTGAAATTCATGCAAATCAATGGACTCGTTTAGGTACGGAGTTCAATGTAAATTGGACAGATCAGAATCAAAATAAAACTTCAGAAAAGCTGATATTAAATGTCTTGGACATGCAGCATATCACTTTAAAAGATGAGTTAGGTCGTATCAACCGCTATAAGATGGTAGAGGCGAAAAAGCCTGATACTGATAAAAATTCAGATGTATTAGAAACACAATAAAAAAGCGGCTCCGCCGCTTTTTTTAATAAATTTTTTCAAAACCTTCGGGACGTGTTTTAAATCTACGGTGGAACCACATATATTGGGTTGGTGCTAAACGAAGTTGATTTTCAATAATCAAATTTGTTCGTGTCGCGTCTGCAATTTCATCTTCACTTGGCATATTGTCTAAAGCAGGTTCAATCAAAATATGATATTTCGGATTTGTAATATCACCTTTACGGTAGAAGTAAAGTGGAATCGCGGCAGCTTTGGTCATTTTTAATATACGGCGATGTGCAGTTACAGTGGCTGCGGGTACACCAAAAAAGGGTGCCATAACACCTTGTTTAAGACCAAAATCTTGGTCGGGACTATACCAAATAGGTCGTCCTTCTTTTAAATGACGGATTAATCCACGCATATCATCATGGTCGATTTGATGGGTATAAATCGTGGCACGACAACGGTAGATCAGCATATCTAGCAATGGATTATTTTGCGGACGATACACGACATCTGGATCAAAATACTGGGCACAGACATATCCACCTGCATCGAGTAGAGTAGAGTGTGTACCAAGTAGTAAAGCCCCACGCCCTTCAGCTTGCGCTTGTTGAATATGTTCTAAACCTTCAATCGTTACACGATCTTTAAACCATTTGGGACAATACCAAGCATTCAGTGTTTCAAAAACACCGACCATTTGATCAATAAAGACTTGGCGAGCATTTTCATAACGAAGTTCGGGCATCCATTCAGGAAAGCAGACTTCTAAATTTCTTAAAGTTGTTTCACGACGTGAACGCAAGTATTTGAAAGCTACATTTCCCATCAGATACGCTAAACGATGCTGAATTGCCCAAGGTAATATTGCAAGGAGCATCAGAAATATAATACCAATCCAAATGCCCCAATATTTTGGCATTAAGAAAGACCACTGGAACTCTCCCGGTTGGTAGTTTTTCTGTTTACTCATATTCAAACTTGATAACAATTTAAGGTAATTCACTATATTAGCACGAACTGTTTTTTTTCGGCGAAGGCAACAATCGGATTCTTTAGAAAAACGTTCTTAGATTTTTCACATGAATTACTCATCAATATCAACATTAAGTGCCTAAGTGCCTAAGAACCTTTAACCAAAATTAGCTTGAGCAAACTTGGTGCAATTTTTGCAGAACATTTACTGAAAATGATATGAATACGAAGATGACCGTGAATGAATCAAGTATTGTTCAATGAGCCAGTCAAAAATGCACAGTATTGGTTTGCTAAATTAGAGTTAGGTTTTACCAAAGATTCAAATCGCACAATTTTGGCGCATCGTAAGCACTTTGGACCTGTTCGCGTGCAAAAGATGCTGTGGCCTGAAAAAACAGGAGTATGTCACGCCATTATTGTTCATCCACCTGCTGGAATTGCTGGTGGAGATCATCTTACCTTTGAAATAAAAATAGATCAGGATTCGCATGCTTTGGTTACCACACCTGGCGCAGGGAAGTGGTACAAAACCAATCTTAAACAAGCATTTCAACATATTCATATTCATGTCCAAGATGAGGCGATTTTCGAATGGCTTCCTCAAGAGACGATGCTCTTTAATGGTGCGAATGCAAATTCAGAAACAATCGTACATTTGGACGCTGCTGCCAGTTTTATCGGTTGGGATATGTTGGTGATTGGACGGCAAGCACGACATGAAACCTTCTCGCAGGGTGCTTACCAAAATAAATTTCAGCTTTATCAAAATCAGAAAATATTGGTTGCAGACTGTTTAAATTTTAAAGGCAATGATCGTTGGTTAAAGTCCTGTTTAGGGATGAACGGTCATGCAGTGATGGCCAGTTTTTGGGCAGTGCCTCCAGAACAATACCGGTCAAATTTCTATCTTGATCAACATATTGATCAAATTCGTGAATTAATCATGCGTATGAATATTAACGTCACATTGACATTACTCGATTACGTCGTAACCGCACGTTATCTCGGAGATGATGTACGTGAGTGTCATGATGCATTTGCTGCAATTCGTGCAAAGCTTCGTCGTTATTGGTTTGATCTTGATGAAGAGTTCCCAAGAATTTGGCGCACATAAATTTATTCTTGTCATAGCAACATAGTTAAGTTGTTTTAACACAAACATTTGAGCACACATCTTGCATCAATATTTAAAGATAGTGAGGAAAGCATTATGGAACTAACACCTACAGAAAAAGACAAAATGCTGATTTTTACTGCGGGGCTTGTAGCGGAAAGACGCAAGGCCCGTGGATTAAAGCTGAATTATCCAGAAGCAGTGGCTTATATTTCTGCCGCACTATTAGAAGGTGCACGTGATGGAATGAGTGTGAGTGACCTCATGCATTTTGGAACAACATTGCTAAAACGGGATGAAGTAATGGAAGGCGTGGCTGAAATGATCGCAGAGGTCCAAGTGGAAGCGACATTTCCTGATGGTTCAAAACTGGTCACTGTACATCAACCGATTGTGTGATGTCTGAGAGGAAAAATTAAATATGATTCCAGGTGAAATCATTACGTCCAATACAGACATTGAAATGAATGTCGGACGGGCAACGCTCAAAATGACGGTAGCAAATGCAGGGGATCGACCGATTCAGGTTGGGTCACATTATCACTTTGCTGAAGCGAATGATGCGTTGCAGTTTGATCGTGAGTTAGCACGAGGATATCGACTGAATATTGCGGCAGGTACAGCGGTGCGTTTTGAGCCAGGACAGAGTCGAGATATTGAACTTGTTGCACTCGCAGGTAAGCGTGAGGTGTATGGCTTTGCGGGTCGTGTTATGGGTAAGTTGGATTAAGGGAAAATAATAATGAAAATGTCACGCCGTGCTTATGCGGAAATGTTTGGTCCAACGGTAGGTGATCGAGTTCGTCTCGCGGATACTGAGCTGTTTATTGAAGTTGAGCAAGACCTCACTACCTATGGTGAGGAAGTGAAGTTTGGCGGTGGTAAAGTGATTCGTGATGGCATGGGACAATCACAACTGTTGGCTGAAGATGTTGCGGATACGGTCATTACCAATGCGCTGATTGTGGATTGGTGGGGTATTGTCAAAGCTGATGTCGGTTTAAAGAGCGGTCGCATTTGGAAAATTGGGAAAGCGGGAAATCCAGATATTCAGCCCGATATCACCATTCCACTTGGTGCAGCGACGGAAGTGATCGCTGGTGAAGGACAGATTCTCACCGCAGGCGGTGTCGATACGCATATTCATTGGATTTGCCCGCAGCAAGTGGAAACGGCACTGATGTCCGGTGTGACCACCATGATTGGTGGTGGTACAGGCCCTGCGGCAGGGACTTCTGCAACTACAGTGACACCGGGGCCTTGGCATATCGGGACGATGCTTCAAGCCATAGATGATTTACCGATGAATATTGGTTTATTGGGTAAAGGTAATTTAAGTCAGCCCGACCCAATTCGTGAGCAAATTCGTGCAGGGGTAGTGGGTTTAAAGCTACATGAAGATTGGGGTTCAACCCCCGCAGCGATTGATAATTGCCTGAGTGTTGCCGATGAATTTGATGTGCAGGTGGCCATTCATACTGACACGTTAAATGAAAGCGGTTTCTTGGAAGAAACCTTGGCTGCATTTAAAAATCGTACCATTCACACCTACCATACCGAAGGCGCAGGCGGTGGACATGCCCCTGATATTTTAAAAGCCATTGGTCAGCCGAATGTGTTGCCATCTTCCACCAATCCAACTCGTCCGTATACCATCAACACCATTGATGAGCATTTGGATATGCTGATGGTGTGTCACCATTTAGACCCTGCGATTTCTGAAGATGTGGCATTTGCGGAAAGTCGTATTCGACGTGAAACCATTGCAGCAGAAGATATTTTGCAGGACTTAGGTGCCATTGCCATGATGTCATCAGACTCGCAAGCGATGGGGAGAGTTGGTGAAGTGGTGATTCGCACATGGCAAACCGCACATAAAATGAAAATACAGCGGGGTCCTTTAGAAGGTGACAATGCCACGCATGACAATAATCGGGTCAAACGTTATATCGCCAAATATACAATTAACCCTGCCATTACGCATGGTTTAAGCCATGAAATTGGCTCGGTTGAAGTGGGGAAACTTGCAGATTTAGTGTTGTGGAAGCCTGCATTTTTTGGGGTGAAGCCTTCGATGATTATTAAAGGTGGCATGATTGCAGCTGCGCCGATGGGAGATATTAACGCTTCGATTCCAACACCACAGCCTGTGCATTATCGTCCGATGTTTGGGGCAAATGCGCGCGGTGTGCATAACACCTGTATCACCTTTTTATCCCAAGTCGCCATTGAGGCAGGTGTACATGAAAAATTGGGTCTGAAAAAGTGGATCAGTCCATGTAAAGGTACACGCGATATTCAGAAGAAAGATATGAAACTAAATACCTATTGTCCTGTGATGGAGGTTGATCCTGAAATTTATGAAGTGCGAGCCGATGGGAAATTGCTAACCTGTGAGCCTGCGGAAGTATTGCCGATGGCACAGCGGTATTTCTTGTTTTAAAGTTGTCTCTAGAAAAGATAATTACTGTGATAGGTGATAAAGTCTTATGTAATTAATAAGACTTTATCATTAGATAGAATTCATCGATTTATTTTAAATACATAAAAATTTCAGCGGAATAAACGCGTTTGCTAAAAGAAATTAAACACTGAATTAAAATATATAAATTTTAAATTTAATCGATATTAGAAGTTTTCCAAGCACAAAAAATATTAAATTTAATAGATTCATAGAGGTACTCTAATGATTGAAACTGAGAGACTAATATTAAGACAATGGAAGGAAGCAGATTACTCATCTTTTATAAAAATGGGTTTAGATCCAGATGTTATGAAATATTTTCATGAAGTTTTGACCCCACAACAGAGTATTGAGATGGCGGAAACAATTTATGAGTTAATTGAACGAAACGGGTGGGGCTTTTGGGCTGTAGAGTTGAAAGATACTAGTGAGTTTATTGGTTTTATTGGATTGCACAATCAACCAGTGTTATTCGAATTTTCTCCATGTGTTGAAATTGGATGGCGGTTATTAAAAAGATATTGGGGAATGGGGTACGCAACAGAAGGTGCAAGAGCTGCATTGATATATGCTTTTGAAGAGCTTAATTTAAATAAAGTAGTTGCATTTACAGCTTTGACAAATAAGCCTTCAGAAGCAGTTATGAAAAGGCTAGGTATGACCGAAGTTAAGCAATTCAAGCATCCAGAATTACCTACAGGGCATATTCTTGAAAATCATATTTTATATGAAATAAATAAAGATACCTTTATAAAATAATTTTGAAATTAATTTATTAAAACTAATCTTTCTTAGACAAGGAATATACAGACCATTTTTTATCTTGAAATTGTTTGAGCCAATGTCTAATCATGACTTCAGTTTCAGAAAAAAGTGGTTGTGGAAGCTCATCAATGCTAAACCATTCCCAACGCTCAAAAATCTCAGGTTCTGTCACGCAAATTTGAGTTTTTAAACGTTCATCTAAAAGTTGATAAATCGTTCCGAACGTAATCTTCACCGCCTCAGCATTTTGATCAATGATCGTATTTAAGGGTTGAATAGACTCAATATATTGACTCAGATCTAAAGCAGTTTCCTCTAACAATTCGCGTACTGCAGCATCTTCAATTGATTCATGGGCATCCATTTTTCCACCCGGGAAACACCATGAGGCAGGTTCATCATTTTTGTTTCTATAACCCAATAGAACTTTTTGACGTTGATCAATCAACATGATGCCCACGCCGATGATGGAGTTGCTTTTAATATTCATGATTGTGCACATCTAGCTGCTCTGTGTTCTACAAAGTACAACAGCGATATGACAACGCTAACTTTCAAATGTTTCAAAACATGTAATTTAAATAAAAAATCATTCACATTTATAGGGGATTTTACCTATCACTATAGTGAAGAAAACCTATTTTATTTCTCTAAAACCTCTATACCAGTGAGAATAAATCAATATTTCTACAAGATAATCCCTTAATTCAACATAGATTCATCCTTATATTTCCCTGCCTCATTTCAAGACTAGATTAAGACATGCGCTAGACGATTTAGAACATCGCCAGCAAGGAATTTAGCAACGAGGGGGATGCGGTAAATGGTAAGGAAATATCTAACTTCTGTGGCATTGACCACATGTCTTTTCAGTAGCGCAAGTTTAGCGCTTGCCGCTGAAAATGGCGGAAGTGCTTATCCAGATGGGACAGAGAGTTTTTTTGGTGGCGCAATGCCGCCACCTGGGATGTATCTCGTCAGTTATAACCAATACTACAACGCAGATAAATTTAAAAATGATCATCCAGTATTTGATGATTTTAAAATTGATACTTTTGCCACAGTTGCTCGTGGTGTCTATGTCAGTGACAAAACATTTTTAGGCGCGACATGGGGCATGCATGCATTCCTTGTATATGCCCATGCAGATCTTACATTAGGTGGTCGTCAAGATGATCACATGTCAATGGGTGATCTCATTATCGATCCATTCTTATTGGGTTGGCATAAAGGGGATTGGCATGTGGCTACAGGTATCGACTTTTATATTCCAGTTGGCTCTTACAAAAAAAATAGACTCGCGAATATTGGACGTAACTATTACACCATTCAACCAATTATCTCGACCACATACTTAAATAAACAAGGTATCGAAGTCAGTACAAAGTGGATGTACGACATCAATTTCGAGAATAAGGATACCAAATATGAATCGGGCAACGCTTTGCATGTCGATTACTTAGTTGCGAAACACATGGGACCTTTGGCGGTTGGTGTTGGTGGTTACGTACATCGTCAGCTTGAAGGTGACTCAGGTGAAGGTGCTGTTTTAGGTGATTTTAAAGCTAAAGCAGCCAGCATAGGTCCGCAAGTTCGCTATCAATTCCCTAAAGGGTATGCAATCGCAGCGAAATATCAAAAAGAATTTGATGTTGAAAACCGACCAGAAGGTCAGAAGTTCGCAATTGATATCACCATCCCATTTTAAAACATTGTTACCTAAACATTAGAGCAAGCATATAGAGGTAAGGCCATGAAAATTGAGAATCAAGAATATGCAGCAGGCAGTGCTGGAGCTGTCGATTATTTAGTGGTGAATGAGTTTTCAGGCGGTATTGTGGGACCAAGCCAACGTATGCTGGGACCTTTAAAAAATGGTGGAACGTTAAAAACAGGCACACCGCCTGGCTGTTGGGGTCCAATGATTACACCTGCATTCCAAGGTGGTCATGAAGTGACACTCCCTGTCTTTATTGAAGGTGCAGAGGTAGGTGATGCTGTCGCTTTAAAGATTAAGGATATGCATGTCACTTCTACAGCAACCTCATCGGGTGTGATGCAATTTGTTGAAGGGCGTTATAAAGGCGATCCGTTTGTTGCGAAATACTGTGAAGCATGTGGTACAGAGCAACCAGCAAGTTATGTAGAAGGAATTGGTGAAGATGCGATTCACTGTAAAAACTGTGGGGCAGAAGTCAGTGCTTTTCGCTTTTCACATGGTTATGTGATTGTGTTGGATGAAGAAAACAAAGTGAGCTTGACGGTCAATCAAGAGATTGCCAACAAGTTAGCAGGCAATGCCAATGAGCTTTCTGCACTGCCTGAACATGCAGCGCAACATTCAATCTTGTCGCTTGCACGTGCTGATATGCCTGGGGTTGCTGCGCATATGCGTCCATTCCTTGGAAATATTGGTACGACACCTTCACGTGACTTACCAGACTCTCACAACTGCCACGACTTTGGTCAGTATTTGATTGATGCACCGCATAAATTCGGAATGACTGAAGAAGAACTTATCGCAGCCAAAACAGACGGTCACATGGATACCAATTCGATTCGTCCAGGCTGTATTTTGATTTGTCCTGTGAAAGTACCGGGTGCGGGTGTGTATATGGGGGATATGCATGCGCAACAAGGTAATGGCGAAATTGCAGGACATGCCACGGACGTTTCAGGCGAAACAGAATTACAAGTGGAAGTGATTAAAGGCTTAACTATTGATGGTCCAATTTTGCTTCAAGCACCAGATGACTTACCACCAATGGCACGTCCATTTACCAAGGAAGAGCGTGAAAAAGTGAGAGCTTTAGGTGCGCGTTGGGGACAAACTGAAATTGAGGAAAGTGGTCCAATCACATTTATGGGAACAGGTAAGAACCTCAATGATGCAACGGACAATGCTTTAAATCGAGCGGCAAAAATCACAGGTTTAAGTGTGGATGAGGTCATGAACCGTTGCACCATCACAGGCTCTATCGAAATCAGTCGTTTACCAGGAATGGTACGTGCAACCTTCTTATGCCCAATGCCAATTTTAGAAAAACTTGGGATCGCAAACTTAGTTCGCGAACATTACCAACTTTAATTCATCACGTCATCGGCGTTTGATTCGGGTGATTCAAACGCTGTTCGCAAATAAGCATGAAATTTACTGAACTTAAAACTTAGAAACGAGAACTTGAACAGGAATGTCATATGAACAGTAATGCAAAACTCCGTTGGGGCGATTTATATCCAGAACTTGGTATTGAGCCTATTCCAACTGAACCATGTATTTCGCCAGAGATCTATCAAGAGGAAATTGAAAAAGTTTTCTCAAAAGTTTGGTTGAAAGTGGGGCGTGTAGAAGAAATACCAAAGAAAGGCGACTATAAAGTTAAACGCTTAGATTTTGCTAAAACCTCAGTCATTTTAATGCATGGTAAAGATGGTGAAATCCGTGGATTCCACAATATTTGTTCACACCGTGGTAACAAAGTTGTGGTGGAAACCGGCAATGAAACCTTTGGTTCAAACAAAGCCGCAGTCGTGACGTGTCGTTTCCACGGTTGGGTTTACGATGCTAAAGGTGATTTGGTCAGCGTACCTGAAGAAGAAAAATTCACATCTTGCTTTGACAAAGGTCATAACGGTTTAGCACCAATACGCACCGAAGTGTGGGAAGGTTTTATCTTCATCAATTTGGATAATGACGGCACTCAATCGGTAGAAGAATTCTTAGGCGGTATGGGACAGCATTTAGGCGGTTATCCATTCCATGAAATGGAAGAATGCTTTGCCTATAACACAGTTCTGAACTGTAACTGGAAAGTCGCTCATGACGCATTTGCTGAAGCGTATCACGTGGCGACCATTCATGCAGGCTCTTTCCCGAATGTATTCGCATCAGGTTTACAAGAAGTGCAATTGTTTGGTGATCATCGTACTTGCGCTGTGTGCTTAACCAAAAACGCCAATCCAAAACCAGCGGCTGCATTGTCAGGTGAGATCACTGGCGCATCATTGGTGAATCACTATGAACGTGTTCAGCTACCTAAATCAGTCAATCCAAATGATCGTGATGACTTCTCGTTTGAATTATCTGTCATTTTCCCGAATATCTTGGTGCATGTGACTGAAGGAGTATGGTTCACCCATCAGTTCTGGCCGGTCGGCCATAACCAAACCCGTTGGGAGGGTCGCTATTACCTGCCTAAAGCGAAAACCTATTCAGAGCGTTGGGCGCAAGAGTTTGCACAAGTATTACAACGTAATGCGTGGTTAGAAGATACTGCCACCATGGAAGATACCCAAGAAGCACTTGAGTCTCGAGCGAAAAAAGTGATGCATCTACAAGACGAAGAAATCCTGATTCGTCACGGTTACCACGTTCTTGAACAATACCTGAATCGCGCATAAGGAGAATGCACATGTCAAACATCATTTCACAATTGCCAGCTGACTTTGCAAGCTTAGAACCTTTTGTTGCGAAATGGGCTTTAGGAACGGGTAAGCAACGCCATGAAGCGCGTTTGAACTCAACCAAAGAAGAATTGCAAGCATTTTACGATGCTATTTTGCCCGAAATGCGCAAGCTACTTGCCGCACTCGATCAATATGTCCTAGGGACCTTACCTGAAGAGCTTCATAAGTTGTATTGGTTAAGTCTCAGCTTTGCTGAAGTTGCACCACACATCGAGCTTTATAAGGGTTCAGTTGGCGTACCGTATGCATTTGCGGAGAACCGTTTCATTTATGAAACTGGTGACATGGTCAACGTTTAAGAGGAATACAGGATGAGCCAGCACAATCTAGAACAGCGTTTGCATTATCTGGAGGCCTGCGAGGCGATTCGTGGCCTGATCGGTCGCTATGCAACAGCGGCTGATCAGCGCAACAATCCAGCCATTTTACAGCATGTATTTCACCAAAATGCCGTTTGGTGTGCTAAGGGTTTTGGGGAGTATCAAGGACGTCAAAATATTTTAGAGGCATTGTCCAATATTGCAGAGGCTCAAGTGTTATGGAGCTTACATATTATGGCCATGCCCGATATACAGCTCCTAGATCAAGACCATGCAAAGGCAACTTGGATGTTATGGGAAGTCTGTAATTTAGCCGAGGAATCAACAACAGCCGCAACAGATCAAGTTAAACCTGCAACGACCTGTTGCTTAGGTGGATTTTATAAAACAGAAGTAAGTCGGAATGAGCAGGGTGAATGGAAATTTGAACGCGTCGAATTGAATTTGACCTTCAATCAACCCTATCCGAACACAGTTAAATAGGCACTGAATCAATACGGCCTAAGGGGAATTTAAGATGAGAAAAATTGCAATTATCGGTGGTGGACAAGCAGGCTTATTACTCGCGTTCTCGCTACTCGAAAATAAATATGATGTCACTTTATATGTAGATCGCCCTGCGGATGAATTGTTACACGGTCGTATGGTCAGTACCACGATGTTCTTCGCCAATACATTAGAGTTTGAACGCAAACTTGGTTTGAATTTCTGGGATGGGAAAGCGCATCGTGGTCAAGCATTGCATGTCGATTTTCGTGCACCAAACGGCGATATCATGTTACCTGTGACTGGTTTTTTACATGATAATGACGGTATTGCCATGGACCAACGAACCAAATATCACCGTTGGTTAGAGGAATATCCGCGCCGTGGTGGCAAGCTCATCATTCAAAATGTCAGTCCAGAAGATTTGGAAGTAATCACTGCTGAAAATGATTTGACGATTTTGGCGGCAGGTAAGGGCAATATCACGAGTTTATTCAAACGCAATGAAACACGTTCAGTGCATCAAACGCCGCCACGTAAATTGGCTGCTGCACTCGTCGTAGGTGATGATTTGTGTGGTCCAAATAGTTGGCAAGGTCAACCATCTCAGACTTTGCATTTTAATTTTGTTGCAGGTGCAGGTGAATACTTCAGTATGCCGTTCTATAGTCACACGCATGGTCCATGTCGTAGTTTCTTATTTGAATGTGTACCGAATGGTCCAATGGATATCTTCGATGATGTGACATCTGGCGAAGAAATGGTCCAACGCATGAAAGAAGCGGTTGCCAAAGTAACACCAGATCAAAGCTTCCGTATGGTCGATAATATGGAATTAAGTGATCCAAATGCATGGCTCAAAGGTGCATTCCGCCCTGAAGTTCGAGATCCTGTTGCAACCTTAGATAACGGTGCAAAAATTTGGGGGATTGGAGACACTGTCATTGTAAATGATCCAATCGCAGGACAAGGCGCAAACAATGCAACTCGTATGGTGGAGCATTATTTAGCTGCGATTTTAGCACGAGGTGATGAAGACTTTAGTGCAGATTGGATGACAGAAGTATTCGAGCAATTCTGGGAAAAGTCAGGTCGTTATACCACAGAATTTACCAACTTGCTGTTAAACCCACCAAGTGAAAGCTTATTGCAAGTGTTAGGCGCAGCATCGCAAAACCAAGCGATTGCAGATGATTTTATGGGGCATTTCAACAATCCATGTGGTTTCTGGCCAGCGGTAGATGGTGAAGCTGGGGCAAAAGAATACTTGTCACGAAAGGAGTTTCAACATGCAGCTGCCTGAATTACTTTGGCAGGATGTTGATCTGGCGGAAGCGAAATCGCTCCGTCAGGCATTTGGTGGCTTTGCGACAGGAGTGGCGATCGTCACTTGCCTAGACCAAGATCAACAACCTGTAGGGTTGACGATTAATTCCTTTAGTTCAGTGTCTTTAGATCCTGCATTGGTGTTATGGAGTTTAGTCAATCATTCTCCAAGCCGATCTATTTTTGAAAATGCTGAATACTTCGCCATTAATATTTTAGGTGCACATCAGCAGGAAGTAGGCTTAAACTTCGCTAAGCCGATTGCGGACAAATTTCAGTATGGTACGTGGAAAATTCAAGGTTCGAAAGCACCTGTTTTAGAAGGATGTGTCGTGCAATTTATTTGCAAAAGAGCTCAACAAATTGAAGCGGGTGATCATCAAATCTTCCTCGGTAAAATTGAGCAATGTCGCCACAGTAATCAACGACCTCTGCTGTTTTGCAAGGGACAATTTAATGAATGGCCTGAGTACAAGGAGGTTTCATGACAGACTTAGATGGAAAAGTCGTCTTGGTGACAGGTGGTGCGACACATATTGGTCAAGCCGTAGTCCAAGAGTTGAAAGGCTTAGGTGCACAGGTCATTGTTGCTGATATTAATCAAACTCAAGGACAGCAAGTTGCACAATCAACCCAAGCTCAGTACGAATTTCTAGATCTCGCTAATGATGACAGTATTCGCACATTAAGTGGAAAACTCACTCAGTTAGACGTCTTGGTTAACCTAGCGTGTTTGTATGAAGATCATGGATCTGAATCTACACGTCAAGATTGGCAAAACACGTTCAATGTCACGGTATTTGGTCACGCAGCGTTAGTACAAGCATGTCGACCACTTTTGAAAAAAAGTACTGATGGTGCCGTAATTAATATCAGCAGTGTCAGTGCACGTATTGCACAAAAAGAACGCTGGGTCTATCCAGCATCTAAAGCAACTTTAGAGCAACTCACACAAAGCATGGCACTGGATCTAGCACAAGATGGTATTCGTGTACATGCACTCTCATTAGGTTGGACTTGGTCCGTCCCAATGCAAATGATTTCCGGCGGAGACCGCGCCAAAACTGATCGAGTGGCAGGACGTTTCCATGTGTTAGGACGTATTGCGGATGCAGAGGAAGTCGCACAAGCATTAAGTTTATTGTGTAGCCCGAAAGCAAAATTACTTACAGGCAGTGTGATTCATGCCGATGGTGGTTATCACATTCTAGGTCCTGAAGCCACAGATTCACCAATAGAGGAGTTAACTCAATGAACATTAAAATGACCAATGTTGCTGAGAAATTTTTGTGTTCAACCTCTGATGTGGAACAGGGTGAGGGACTACAAATCATTATTGACGGTTATCCTCCATTGGCAGTGTTTCACTTAGAAGATGGCGAGTTCTATGTCACCGATGATACGTGTACACATGGTGATGCATCATTGGCAGATGGTGAGATTGATGGCTGTGAAGTGGAGTGCCCATTTCATGCGGGTGCATTTAATATCAAAACCGGTGAACCATGTGGTGCACCTTGTACGATTCCACTGAAAACCTATCAATCGATTGTACGTGACAATAATGTTTATTTGGTGGAGTGATGCCGATGTATAAAATCCAAATAGACGGTCAAGCCGAATTTTATTGTTCAGCTAATGATGTATTGCTACGCGGTGGCTTACGTGAAGGACTAGGCATTCCTTACGAATGTAATGCGGGTGGTTGCGGGACGTGTAAAATCGAAGTCCTGTCAGGTGAAGTAGAAAATTTATGGGCAGATGCACCTGGATTAAGCGATCGTGATAAACGTAAAGGTCGGTTACTGGCGTGTCAGTGTCGCCCCAAATCGGATTGCGTGATTAAGCTTCATTTAGACGAACAATGTGTTCCTAAAATTATTCCAAAACAAAAAAAAGTAACATTGAAGCATGCTCATTTGGTGACACATGATATTTTGGAAGTACATTTTCAATCAGATGAGCCAGCACAATTTATTCCTGGACAATACGCTTTAATTTGGGTGAATCAAGAGTTACTTCGTGCCTATTCGATGTCCAATCTGCCGAATGACGACGGTTTATGGGTCTTCCAAATTCGACGTGTTCCTGATGGTAAAATGACCAATTTGTTATTTGATGAACAGTTACGTGAAAAGGCTGATATTCAAATTGATGGTCCATATGGGTTAGCGCATTTACAAGAGAAGCCTCGCCCTATTGTCTGTGTGGCAGGCGGTTCAGGTCTTGCCCCCATGTTAGCGATTGCACGTGGTGTTGCAGTCAATCCACATTTGAAAAATCACAAAGTCTGGTTTTTCCATGGTGGTCGTGAGCAACGTGATTTGTTTACTGAAAATCAATTACGTGACTGGACAGAGTTAGGGGAACGCCTCAATTATGTACCTGCAACCTCCTCTGAACTCATTGAAGGTATCCGTTCGGGGTTTATTCATGAAGTGATTCAAGATGTATTAGGCGAACAATTGCGTGAGCATGAAATTTATTGTGCAGGTCCGCCACCGATGGTGAAATCTATTGAACAAATGGCCCATCAAGCAGGTATTCCACAACAACAAATTCATTTTGATCGTTTCTTTTAATCGAAGATATCATTTTTCTCCCGCTCAGGCGATGGTTAACCCATCGCCGGTATTGAGCGATCACGACACATCAAGACCATATTGACGATCTGTGCGATAGATTCAGTTCCTAATTTCTGACGAATATGAGTGCGGTGAATTTCTACTGTTTTATGGCTGATATTCAACATTTGTGCGATATGTTTACTCGAAAGTCCATCGACCAATAAATTTATAATCTCACTTTCTCTTGGTGATAAAGATTTCAATTTAATCATCTGTTCTTGACGTTTTTCTTCTTCAATAAAGTCTTGTTCAGCAAGTTGCAGACAGGCTTGGATTTGATTAAGCATATGTTGTGGATTAAAAGGTTTTTCTAAAAAATCAAATGCCCCAGCTTTCATCGCATTGACCGACATTGGAATGTCGCCGTGGCCAGTCATGAAAATGATCGGCATACGGGTTTTTTGTTGGTTCAATTGTTGTTGTAATTGCAAGCCACTCATTCCTCGCATACGAATGTCAAGAATCAAACATGCAGGCGTTTGCGGGCGCTGATAATTCAGGAATTCAGTAGCACTATTGAATGTTTTTGTTTCGAGTTGCACGGAATCGAGCAACCATGTGAGTGAATTACAAATGTCTTGATCATCATCTATCACATACACAATGGGCTCGGGAACATGAGAATTGGTTAAATACATTTTGTACGCTCCTGTGCTGCCAGAGAGATATTAAAAATAGCGCCGGACTCACCTTCACAGACCCATAAATAACCATGATGGTTTTCAATGATGCTTCGAGACAGAGTTAAGCCAATACCCATGCTGTTGTTTTTACTTGAATAGAAAGATTCAAAAATTTGTTCTGGATTTTGCCCTTCGAGTCCAGGCCCATTATCTGCAATTGCAATTCGAGCATGTTGGTTATGTTGCCAAGTGCGGATATAAATGTCCCTTTCACCCTCAGGGTTAGTTTGTAGAGCATCGACCGCATTGAAGACGAGATTGATAATGACTTGGCTAAAGAGCGTTTCATCTGCTGATATAAAAATAGGCGAAACACTTAATTCATAATGGATGGTACATCCACCTTGATCTGCTTTAAGCTTAATCAAAGGATGTAACTCTTGAATAAGATGACTCACAGAATGAATCTGGAAATTCGCTTCGCCTTTACGTAAAAAGCTTCTCATGCTGTGAATAATGCCATTAACGCGATGTGTTTGATTTAAAGCAGCATTGAGGGCATCAAGAGTCTCTTGTGTGTTGGCTAAACCGTTTTGAATGCGAATAATACTACCTCCGACGTAATTGTTGAGTGCAGCCAGTGGTTGATTTAATTCGTGGGCGAGTGCTGTAGCCAGTTCGCCCATCGTTTTGCAACGTGACATATGACCAAGTTGCTTTTCACGAGCACGTGCTTTTTCTTCAGCCTCAATACGCTCAGTGATATCACGATAATTCACCAATATGCCCTGAATATCAGGGTGATCTAATAAGTTACGATAGGTTGCCTCGTGGTGTCGCCATTTTCCATTGTGGTGCAAGATTTTGTAATGAATCACACTAAGTGCACGTTGTTCTGTTTTTTTAAATAGAAGCTGTCTGACTTTAATACGATCATCAGGATGAATTGCAGTTAACACATTCTTATTGAGTACAAAGCGATCCCGATAACCAAGAATACCTTGTAATGATGGGCTGGCATAAAGTAGTTTGCCTTGTAAGTCGAGAATAGCAATCCCATCTCCCGAATGCTCAAGCAGCATTTTGAAATATTGATCTTTAGACTGTAGAGCATATTGATACTTTTTGATTTCGCTGATGTTACGTACTAGAGCGAGAAGCTTTGGTTCATTTTCAATCTCAACTTTTTTAAGACATACTTCAACTGGGATATGACGTTGGTCTTGAGACTCTATTAACCATTCAAATGTGATTGCTTCGTCTGTTGTAGTGGCGGCCTGTTGAACTTTTCGGAGTGCATGATGCAAATCAAAACCATGTTGAAAAGCACTGATCTTTTCAACGTTCATTTGTGTCAATTCAGATTTACTATATCCAGTAAGTTCTACAGCGGCTTCATTGGCATCCATAAATTGGACACTGCCAATATCATGTACAAAAATTGCATCGCCCGCTTTATCAAAAATAGTTTGATAATATTGTAAGCTGGTCATTGTAGGTCCTTACCTGAGATGGCTTCCGGCTATCGGGTATAGGGTGAAATATCGTCACTGATAAATCATTTTTTTTATAAGTAAATACTGCATTAAGGGGCAGCATCTTGCAATTAGACTTAGGGTCTAATTACATACTTTTAACATATAAAAATATTCATGTGAAAAATTTATCAGTGATCTCAATGTTATGCAATTTAGATACCATGTTACTTCAACTGATTTAGGTGACAGTTACACGAGGAATGTTAGCTCAAAAAATATCATCTTTTTATCTAACGAATAAAATCAAACTTTATGCTATCTACATACAATCCTTTTTTGATTAGTCATTACACTGGATGAGGCATAGAATAAAACCCGTCAGTCCTACTCATTAAAGTGATATTTTTATGGCGTTCAGTTGGATTCTCTTTACCCTCATGGCTGCTTTTATGCAGGCTTGGCGCAATGCCTTTCAAAAACAACTGAGTACCACTGTCGATGTATGGGGCGTGACCCTTGCACGCTTTATCTTCGCCTTGCCTTTTGCATTGATTTATTTGAGTAGCCTTTATCACTTTTCACCGGTAACAGCGACTGTTCAATTTACGACAAAATATTGGGTTTATATTTTTATCGCAGGCATTAGCCAAATTTTAGCGACTGCGTTAATGGTGCAGTTGTTTAAGCAAAAAAACTATGCCATTGGCGTGGGACTGGCTAAAAGTGAAGCGATCTTAGCTGCAATCATTGGCGTTGCTTTTCTCTCTGATCATTTGTCATGGTTGGCATGGTTTGGGGTGTTACTGGGTGGTTTTGCTGTGTTTCTGTTGAGTCGGGGACATGGTTTTACTGGATTTTCACCCAAAACACTGATGATTGGCATCGGAAGTGGTTTGTGTTTTGCTATCACTTCACTATTGGTCAGAGAGGCCAGTCTTGAACTAACAATGTTGCCAACAATTCATCGCGCTGCATGGGTATTACTGTCGGTGATTGGCTTACAATGTTTGAGTATGCTTTTGTATCTCAGTTTATTCAGTCATCAAACGTTGCTGGCGATGTGGCAACGTCTAGGACTGACCTTTAAAGTCAGTGTATGTAGTTTTATGGCATCTCTCGGATGGTTTACTGCCATGAGTATGATGAGTGTCCCAGTGGTGAAAACACTTGGTCAAATTGAAATCTTATTTAGTTTGTTGATCTCCGCTTATTTCTTTAAAGAAAAGTTAGCGAAAGCCGAACATTGGGGATTAGCCTTAGTTGTGATAGCGGCAATCTTGGTGATCTGGGCTTAAACATTTTTATAGATCATTGAATATTCTTTAATAAGAAGAAGGGGATGCACCAATAGATTTCATGTTGGCATGAATAATGCTTAATTTTGATGCGTAAATGGATTGATGTTGAACAAGACATTTCGCGAGTTGAAATTAAAGCAAAGTATTCAAGCGACAATAGGAAAGGCATGAAAATCTATACTCAAAGAATAGAAGCAGTGACAGAAGATCAAGCTTTCGAAACTGTGCAACTCAACTTTGATACACGACAAAAGAGCCGTTTTCGTGCAACTTTAGTTTCAGGGTGCGATATTGGTGCAGATTTACCGCGCACAGGCATTCTTCGCGGAGGATCATTTATTGCAACTGAAACAGGTGACTTACTGCGTGTGGATGCATTGCCTGAACGCCTGATGTGTGTCCAAGCTTCATCTGAATTTGAGCTTTTGAAAGCAGCCTATCATTTAGGGAATCGTCATGTCCCTCTTATGCTCACGCCTAGTGCACTATATTTTGAACCTGATCATGTCTTAGCCGAAATGGTCGAAGGATTGGGTTTACTGGTCACGGAAGTGGATCATCCATTTGAGCCAGAAAGTGGTGCTTATGCTCAGCATGCACATGATCATCGTCTAAGCCCAATCAAAGCGATTCATGCTCATGCGCAACACTAATGCAGTTCATTTACTCAAACTGTTAACTTTGTCCTCTACAGCTTTGCCTGTAGGCGCTTATTGCTATTCGCAAGGTGTTGAAAGTGCGATCGATCAAGGTTTGATTCATGACGAGCAATCCAGTATTGCGTACTTCGAAGAAGTTCTGGAAATGCTTTTAGTTCGTTTTGAGCTACCTGTATTGAAGCGTTTGATGCAGGCCCATGATAATGAACAGCAGTTTAATCATTGGGCGCAGTTGTATCGAGCCAGTCGTGAAAGTCGTGAGTTATTGGCTGAATCGCAGCAGTTGGCATTTTCCTTGAACGCATGGATTAAAGATGTATTGAAAATGCCCGTTACGGTCAAAAAACAACTTGGATTTGTACCCGTATATGCTCAGTTATGTGGGCGATTGGATCTGAATATCGAAGATGTTTTAACGGCGTATACGTTTACTGTTTTAGAAAACCAAGTACTTGGCGCAGTCAAAACTGTGCCGCTCGGTCAGATGAGTGGTCAACGGATTTTGTGGCACTTACATGGACTCGTCCCTCAGGCCATCGAAAAAGCATTGCTTTTAGACGATACGCAACTCAGCAGCGCACTTCCTCAGTACGCCATGCTCAGCATGTCACATGAAACCCAGTATTCGCGTCTATTTAGATCTTAAAAATTATCATAAGGAATCAATCATGTCAGAACGTTCTCCTTTACGTGTTGGAATTGGTGGACCAGTCGGTTCAGGTAAAACAGCACTTACCCTGAATTTATGTCGTGCCTTACGCCATAAATACAATATGGCGGTGGTGACCAATGATATTTACACCAAAGAAGATTCCAACTTCTTAACTCGTCATGAAGCCATGTCACCCGATCGTATTGTGGGGGTGGAAACTGGCGGTTGCCCGCATACGGCTATTCGTGAAGATGCTTCAATCAATTTGGCAGCGATTGATGACTTATGCGAAAAGTTTGATGGTCTAGAGTTAATTATCATTGAAAGTGGCGGTGATAATTTGGCAGCAACGTTTAGCCCTGAACTGTCTGATCTGACGCTATATGTGATTGATGTTGCTGGTGGTGAAAAAATTCCACGTAAAGGCGGTCCAGGCATTACCAAGTCTGACTTACTGATTATCAATAAAACAGATCTGGCGCCAATGGTTGGAGCGAATTTGCAGGTGATGGATCAAGATGCCAAGCGTATGCGAGGAGATAAACCGTTCTTGTTTTCAAACATGAAAACTGAAGATGGTTTAAACGAGATTATCAGTTTTATTGAAAAACAAGGTTTATTCAAAGCTTAAACAAGAGGGCTTAAAGGATGAAACAATGCAATAAATTCGGTCTATTCATTCTGGCAAGTGTTCCGAGCCTTGTAATGGCACATCCAGGCCATCATCACCATGACGCTAATTTTTGGACGGGCTTCATTCATCCGTTTACAGGATTTGATCATTTGATGATGGCACTCAGTTTCGGCGTTTTGATGTGGAGCATGTCTAAAATTTGGAAGATGATTGGGGCATGGGGCTTGCTTACAGCGCTCGTTGCTGGATTCAGTTTAGGTGCGCATGGAATTATTCCGAATGGCGTTGCAGAAATTGGAATTGTAGGTTCATTGTTCATCTTAGCTGTAAGTTTATGGACCAAATCGAACAGAATTTTTCCAGTTGCAGCAGTGTTTCTATCAGTTTTTCATGGTTCAGCACACGGAGCTGAATTAGCGATGAATGGAAATGTTGGCATTCAGATTTTAGGCATGATTACTGCCATGGCAATGATTTATGCTCTTGGACTGGGTTTAGGGGCATTGATGGTGAAATTTGTTCCACAAGGTAAAAAGATTGTAGGTGCGCTAGCAGCATTGGTTGCAGTAATTGGTTTAGCGTGATCAATCTTGACAAAAAAAACTCCGCAAGCGCGGAGTTTTTTATTTACTAGGGTAATCAGCTACCATTCGCAAGACTTTCAAGCGCTTCCCAGCGTTCTAATTTCTCTAAAAGTTGCTCATCAATTTCAGTAAGTCGAATTGAAAGTTGAGTTGCTTTGTCACTATCTGACACAAATAAAGAACCATCTGCTAAAAGTGCATTAATCTCGGCTTGTTCCTTTTCCAAAGCTTCCATTTCAGCAGGAAGTTGTTCTAAAGCACGCTGATCTTTATAGCTTAGTTTAACTTTTTTAACTGCGGGTGCAGGGGCTGCTGCCGCTTCAGCCTTTGCGGCTGCTTTTTTCACCGCAGATTTTTGATCGACTACAGTTTGATCAGGACGTTGCATGAGGTAGTCTTGATAACCACCGACATATTCATCGATATTGCCTTTGCCATCGAATACCCAAGTTGAAGTCACAACATTGTCCATGAAGGCACGGTCATGCGAAATAAGAAGCAATGTTCCTTTGTAATCGCTGAGCATCTCCTCAAGTAGTTCAAGCGTGACCATATCCAAGTCATTGGTTGGCTCATCCATCACGATGAGGTTCGATGGTTTAAGCAGTAATTTCGCCAATAAAATGCGGTTACGTTCACCACCAGAAAGGGCTTTTACAGGCGTACGAGAACGTTCAGGTGAGAACAAGAAGTCTTGTAAATAGCTATAGATATGACGACGCCCGCCATTGATATCGACAAAGTCTGACCCTTCAGCCACATTATCTTTTACTGATTTTTCAAGATCGAGTACATTACGGAGCTGGTCAAAATAAGCCACTTCGAGTTGAGTACCTGTTTTGACCGTGCCTGAATGTTCTTGTTGACCCAAAATTGCTTTGATCAGCGTGGTTTTACCGACACCGTTGTCACCGACTAGACCAATACGGTCACCGCGTAGCACCAATGCGTTAAAGTTTTTGATAATTGGAGGATTGTCGCCAAATTGCACACTGAGGTTTTCAATTTCGAAGACCACTTTGCCTGAACGTTGAGCATCTTGGGTGGCCATGCTCACTTTGCCTTGCTGCGAACGGCGGGCTTTAGATTCTTCTCGTAATGCTTTTAAGGCACGCACACGACCTTCGTTACGGGTACGACGTGCTTTAATACCTTGACGAATCCAAACTTCTTCTTCTGCTAACTTTTTATCGAACAGCGCATTTTGTTTTTCTTCTGCTTCCATCTGTGCAGCTTTGAGTTCGAGGTAACGTGAATAGTTCCCTTCATAACTGCGTAAGATGCCACGATCCAGTTCCACAATACGTGTAGCAATACTGTCTACAAATGAACGGTCATGCGAAATGAAGAGTAATGTTAGATTATTTTGATCGAGTAAGAATTTTTCTAACCACTCGATACTTTCAACATCTAAATGGTTCGTTGGTTCGTCGAGTAACAAAACATCAGGTTGGGTGAGTAGTGCGCGTGCAAGAAGTACACGACGTTTACGACCACCTGAAAGATTAGCTAAATCAGCATCAGGATCAAGTCCCATTTTACTGAGGATTGAATTCACTTTAGTTTCAAGTGCCCAACCATCTAATTGATCCATTTTATGTTGCAAGTTACCCATGCGATCGCAAGCTTCCATATCGCCGAGTACACAAGCTTCGCTTGCTTCGTGATAAGCTCTAAGAACAGAAGCTGCTTCACCTGCGCCATCTGCCACAATATCTGCAACACGTCCCGAGTCCATTGGCACGTCTTGAGCCAGCATAGAAATGGTGATGCCATTTTGCAGGGAAACTTCACCAGCATCAGGCAATAAACTTCCATCAATGAGTTTAAGTAAAGTAGACTTACCCTCACCATTACGGCCAATCAAACACACTCGTTCGCCGCGCTCTAAACTAAAATTCGCGCCGTCGAGTAAGTACGGTCCACCAAATGCGAGTTGGACGTCCCTTAAGGTAATATAGGCCATAATGTTTCCTGAAATCCCCTGATGAGGACTTATAATGTCGAATCAAAAAAATCTAAATGAGCAGGCGTCATTTTCCGCACCCATAGAAGATTTGCAAGTCCGAATTGCATTTTTAGATGAATTAGTTGATCAGTTAAATATTCAAATTGCATTACAAAGCCGTGAAATCAGCGATTTAAAGAAACAAATGCAAATTTTGTATCAACGTGTTGAAGCTACTCATGCTGACGATGGTGTTGCTCCATTTGATCCAATTTTGGATAAACCGCCACATTATTAAGACGTGACATAAATACTGATTATTTATCAAGAAGTATGCGTAAATAGTTTGACCTTTGATATGAAGGTCGTTGTAATAGTCTTTTCACTTGCCGAATTCTGAATCTTATCCTATGAGCGCTAAAGTTGTCCTAATAGATCTTGAAAATAACATGCCGACTTCGACGTTATTTCGGGAGATTGTGCAACATTACACCACGACATATCTATTTCATTCGAAAGGGAGTTTTCATTACAGTCTCACTGATTTGACTGAATTTTCGAGTTGGATTAGTAGTGGTCAAATTGTCATTTTAGAAATGCTTGAGGCAAAAGAAAAAGAATTTGAGTACGCTGTGATTGTGGGGCAAATCTTGGCATTGGTTGAGCATGGCGCAGAAATTGATGTGATTTCTGCACGAGACTGTAGCACCATGTTGGCTGACATGATGCGAGCTTCTGGTATTCAATGTAATTTGATACAGGTACAACCAGAGCAACCTGTGTCAAAACTCAAATACAACGTGCCTTCAGTTGAAACTATTCGTCAAAATTATGATTTATTTAGAGTAAAGCAATATTGCGATGTTGTGGTTCGTATGGAAGGGAAGCCAAACACTTTAGCTAAGCTTAAAAACTCGATCGAGAATACGTTGCGAATAAATGACGAGCACAGCGCTAAATTGATTGGCATGCTCATTAATTTAAAGGTGATTAAAAAAGAAGGTGAGCAAATTTCCTTTCGTAAAAAGGTATTAAAGCAGTGGGCTCAATTGGATATGAATGTTGATGAAGATGTAGTAGCAGACCACAAGCTTGGTCAGGTAGATGCGTTATTGGCGAAGCTACATATCGAAGCAAAAGACATTTTAGCTGAAATTGAAGAGTCACAAGACATTCAACATATTCAGAGTGATTTGTTTAAAAATTTTGAAAAAATAGATCCTGTCCAGCTGGAAGTCATCCAAAAATTGAATGCTTTAAAATCCGGAAAGCCTAAAGATATTTATGAACTGCGTGATTTATTAGAACAACTATTTCCAAAATCAGATGTGCGGTTATTGCTTAAGGAAATGATTGATAAAGGATATATTTATTGGAATGGTCATGAAGTACTTTATAGCCATGAGATGTTTTTGAACTAAAAATGCCTAGGAAAAAAGCGATGATTTTATCGCTTTTTTTTTTATTTCAGTTGCACTGTGCTTAGGTGAGTTATACCACATCATGCCTTATTTGGTTCAGGTCTCAATACTGGTTTCATGCCGCTATAAATCGTATTTTTAATTTTCAACTTGCCTTTTATATTCGGCTTATGCAACTCTAATATAAGAAGCAAAAGGTGAACTATGGAAAATGCTGGACTTTGGATAACGATTCTTATCGTTGTTTTTGTGCTGGGCTCGATCTTCGGATTACGTGTAAATCCAAGAGAAAAAGCTTTGGGGATCATGCGTGAGAAAGCGCGAAAAATGGGATTACACCCGCGTTTGATTGCTGCACCTTCATGGACCAATATTCCAATGGCATCAGAAAATCGTGCCAGTATGGTAGCGTATTACAGCGTTATCATTCCTGATGGTCGCCTACCTTTAATGCGCGCATTGGTTGAAAATGAAAAACTTAAGGTTGTTCACGGGAATGAGAAATTTAATGATTTCCCCATTGCATTAAAAGGGATTTATGCTATTGATATGCAGTCTAATTGCGTCGGTTTGTACTGGAAGGAAGAAGAAGATCTTCATGCTACACAACTTGATGAAATGAAAGCACTTTTACACAAATTGGCTGAAATTTAATTTTTTAATCTTATAGGAATAACGGTTCACTATGGCGAATGCTCCTAAGTCCACATCCAAAAGCGCTACAGCTCAATCGTCAGAAGCTGGAAAAAAACGTGCTTTAGTGATCGTCGAGTCGCCTGCTAAAGCGAAGACCATTAATAAATACTTAGGTTCAAACTACATTGTGAAATCATCTGTGGGTCATGTCCGTGACTTACCAACAGGTGCTTCAAAAAGTACGGAAAAGAAACCAGTAACACGTACCAAACAGACTGCTGAAGAGAAAGCTGAAAAAGCTCAACAGGCACTGATCAATCGTATGGGGGTAGACCCTGAGCACGGTTGGAAAGCACACTATGAAGTGCTTCCTGGTAAAGAAAATGTTGTTTCAGAACTGAAAAAGCTTGCTTCGCAGGTTGACGAGGTCTATCTCGCAACCGATTTGGACCGCGAAGGAGAAGCGATTGCTTGGCATTTAAAAGAAGTTATTGGTGGTGATGACTCTCGTTATAGACGTGTGGTTTTCAACGAAATTACTAAAAATGCCATTCAAGAAGCATTTAAACAGCCTGCTCGTTTAGATATTGATAAAGTCAATGCACAACAAGCACGCCGTTTCCTTGATCGTATTGTTGGCTTTATGATTTCACCACTATTGTGGGAGAAGATCGCACGTGGTTTATCTGCGGGTCGTGTACAGTCAGTTGCTGCGAAACTTGTGGTTGAGCGTGAGCGAGAAATTCGTGCTTTTATTCCTGAAGAATATTGGCAAGTTTTTGCAGATACCAAATCTAAAAAAGATGATATTCGTTTAGAAGCAGTCAAACAGTCAGGTAAGACATTAAAACTTCAAAACAAAGCACAAACAGATGCTTTATTGGATGTCTTAAAAGAAGCTGAATTTAAAGTTGCTGCCCGTGAAGATAAACCGACCAAAGTTAATCCGAGCGCACCCTATATCACATCGACCTTACAACAAGCAGCAAGTACTCGACTTGGTTTCTCTGTAAAGAAAACGATGACGATGGCACAGCGCTTGTATGAGGCGGGTTATATCACCTATATGCGTACCGACTCTACATTCTTGAGTGATGATGCGGTCAATATGGTACGTGGACATATCGAAACCGAGTATGGTGAAAAATATATTCCTGCAAAGCCAAACCGTTTTGGAAATAAAGCAGGTGCGCAAGAAGCCCATGAAGCGATTCGTCCATCAAACGTCGCGTTGAAGGGTGATCAGCTTGCAGGCGTAGATCGCGATGCTCAGCGTCTATATGATCTGATTTGGCGTCAGTTTGTTGCATGTCAAATGACACCTGCTGAATATTTGTCTTCGACAATCTTCGTCGATGCAAACGGTGTAGAGCTTAAAGCTAAAGGTCGTACTTTGGTATTCGATGGCTTTACGAAAGTACGTGGTCAGAACAAGTCGGATGATGATGTTTTACTGCCTGCTGTGAAAGTGGGTGAAGTTCTACAACTTCAAAAGTTAGATCCTTCGCAACATTTCACTAAACCGCCTGCACGTTTTACAGAAGCATCATTGGTGAAAGAGCTTGAGAAAAAAGGCATTGGTCGTCCTTCAACTTACGCAGCGATTATTTCAACGATCCAAGATCGTGGCTATGTGAAATTGGATAACCGTCGTCTCTATGCAGAGAAGATGGGTGAAATTGTTACAGATCGTTTGGACGAAAGTTTTAACAACTTAATGAATTATGCATTTACTGCAGATTTAGAAGGTCAACTGGATAAAGTTGCAGATGGTGAGCGTAATTGGAAAGAGTTATTAGATAGTTTCTATGGTGATTTTAAGAAACGTCTGACTACTGCACAGGGTGAAAATGGCATGCGCCGTAATCAGCCTGTTGAAGTTGATGCTGTGCATTGTAAAGAATGTGATCGTCCGATGCAGATTCGTACCGGTACCACAGGTGTATTCTTAGGTTGTTCTGGCTATAACTTACCACCGAAAGAACGTTGTAAAGGCACACTTAACTTAACGCCAGTAGAGTCCTTGGCTGCATTATCTGATGATGAGTCTGCAGAAACCGCAGATTTAATGTCGAAAAAACGTTGCCCAATTTGCGAAACAGCAATGGATAGCTACGTTATTGATGGTGGCCGTAAACTTCATATTTGTGGGAACAACCCAGATTGCGAAGGTTTTGAACTTGAAGAAGGTGAGTTCAAAATTAAAGGGTACGATGGTCCAACAATTCCATGTGACAAATGTGATGGTGAGATGCAGTTAAAGACAGGGCGTTTTGGTCCTTATTTTGCCTGCACAAGCTGTGAAAATACACGTAAAGTATTGAAGAATGGTCAACCAGCACCTCCTCGTGTCGACCCGATTAAAATGGAACATTTGCGCTCAACGAAACATGACGACTTTTTCGTATTACGTGATGGAGCAGCAGGCTTATTCTTAGCAGCAAGTAAATTCCCTAAAGTGCGTGAAACTCGTGCTCCTAAGGTTGCGGAATTGCGTACGGTTGCTGAACAGCTAGATCCAAAGTATCAGTTTATTCTGCAAGCGCCAGATACTGACCCTGATGGAAACCCAACTTTAGTGAAGTTTAGTCGTAAAAATCAAGCGCAATATATTGGTTCTGAAACGCCTGAAGGTAAACAAACGAAATGGTCTTTGATTTACCAAGATGGTAAATGGATTGAAGCTTAACGTTTAAATAACAGAAAATGCTGACTTAGGTCAGCATTTTTTTATGACATTAAATTTATTGTCTTACACATACTCTTGAGAGATTTTCTATTTCTGTATCAAATAGAATGAAATTCGCAATCATTTCTTTGTTATCGAGTTTTTTAATTAGTAATTTCACAGCATCAGGATCAGCTAAAGCTGATTTAAGGTTTAATTGCTCTTCAACTTGAGCATTGTCTATTTCAAATTTCAGTAATTTATTTTGATCAATTGTGAGTATATGTTCTTGTAAACTCCATTGAGCTTCAGATTGGGTATAAGCAATTGCTTTCTCGTTATCTTTAATAAAGGTCATTTGATTTTTTTCAAAATATTGACCATTTGGTTTGAACTCAGACACTATTTCGCTTTTCGCAGCATAACCCATGTAATCCATTTCTTCAGTACATTTCCATTTGGCTGAAAGTGCTGATAATTGAATATTTTCACTACTGTGTGAATTGGTTGCAGACGAGCTGGTAGCTTGATTACATACAAAAATGAATGTACACAGCACTAAAGTTTTTTTAAATATTTGATATTTTTGCATTGTTATACCGTTATTTTTTTTGGGGAATTGTAAGTTTATTACAATATATATAAGGGTTCTATTTGAAAAATTGAAAATCTCAATGTAATAAATAAGTATCTGAATTAATTTAAATATGAGAATAGCAATAAAGTATGCAGCAAAGGATAGAAACTTTTATTTTGGCTCCCGACTCTTTCAAAGAAAGCATGCCTGCTGAGCAGGTATGCATGATTATGAAAAATGCAATCCATAAAGTCTTACCCGATGCACAATGTATTTTGAATCCAATGGCAGATGGTGGTGAAGGAACCATTGATGCATTGGTCATGGCAAAATCAGGATTAAAAATCGCGTGCGAAGTACAAGGTCCATTCGCTGATCAGCGTGTCATGACTCATTTTGGATTAATTGATCAGGGACAAACAGCAGTCATTGAAATGGCGAAAGCCAATGGCATTCATCTCATACCACCTCATTTAAGAAACCCTTTGTTCACTAATACTGTAGGAACAGGGCAACTGATTGCCGCAGCTCTCGAATTCGGTGTGAAAAAGATTATCATCGGATTAGGTGGGAGTGTGACCAATGATGGTGGTGCTGGTATGGCGCATGCTTTGGGCGTGAAATTTATTAATCAATATCATGAAGCATTTGAGCCAACAGGTGGAAACTTAAACCAAATCGATTCCATTGATGTGTCACAACTCGACCCAAGATTGACTAAAACAGAAATTGTTATCGCTTCAGATGTAAACAATCCATTATGTGGTCCACTTGGCGCATCGTATATTTTTGGTCCGCAAAAAGGGGCTACACCTGAAATGGTGCAAGTATTAGACCTTAACTTATCGCACTTTGCAGGGGTGGTAGAGCAGCAGTTTTTAGTCGATTTACGTCATCGATCTGGTGCTGGTGCAGCAGGTGGTTTGGGATTTGGTTTGATGGCATTTACAGGCGCAGATATTCGATCGGGTGCTGAATTAATCATTGAGGAAACTCAATTGGCTGAAAAAATTGCGCAAGCTGATTATGTATTTACGGGTGAAGGGAAAATTGATACTCAGACTCAATTTGGTAAAACCCCATTTGCCGTTGCTCAAGTCGCATATCGGCACAACAAGCCTGTATTTGCATTCGCTGGTAGAGTTGGTGAAGGGGTGGAACCATTGTACGAACAAGGGTTTCATCACATCTGTAGTATTAATCCACTGGATCAAAGTTTGTCAGAATCCTTGAAAAATGCAGTTCAGAATTTAGATTTAACGGTACAAAATATCGTAAGGCAGTATATCTAATTCTCTATGTAAGTGGGCTTTGAGGTTTAAAACTGAAGCGTGTTTGTATTTTCTAAATCTAGCTCTGTTAAACTATTGTTATTGTAAAATTGATGAGTAGCGATGAGTTTAGACAGCCTGATTGATGAATTAAATCCTCAACAAAAACAAGCTGCAACCACAGAAGCCTTACATAGTTTGGTGTTGGCGGGTGCGGGCTGTGGTAAAACCAAAACGATTGTGGCACGTGCTGCTTATCTCATTGATCAAGGTGTACCCGCCAATCAAATTCAAATTTTGACGTTTACGCGTCGTGCTGCCAGTGAAATCGTGGCGCGTGTCGAATTGGCACTCGGTGAACAAGCAAAAGGATTACGAGCATCAACATTCCATACTTTTTGTATGTACTTGCTGCGTCGTATACCAAAAGCTTTCGGCTTAGCGCAATTCTCAATTATTGATCGTGATGATCAACTCATGATGTTTCGTTTGATACGTGGTAAAGATGATAAGAAGAATCCCAATCAGCTCCCGAAGCCTGCTGAATTATGTGATCTGTATTCATATGCTAGAAATACGCGTCAAAAGCTAAGTGTTGCCATAGAAAAGCAAATGCCTGAATTCTTAGCAATGAAAGACCTGATTGCAGAAATCATGAAAGAATATGAAACTCGAAAGCAGGCACGTAGCTTTCTTGATTATGACGATATTCTTGCGATCGTGGCATCAGCTTTAGCACAGTCTGAGGGTCTAGTCGATTATGTGGCTTCGATTTGCAGACATATGCTCGTGGATGAAATGCAAGACACCAATCCATTGCAATGGGCGCTGTTAGATCCTTTAAAGGATCGAGTAAGTTTGTTTTGCGTCGGTGATGATGCTCAATCGATTTATGGTTTTCGTGGAGCAGATTTCGAAAACATTCATCACTTTAAAGAGCGTGTGCCAGAAGCTCAAATTTTTAAATTAGAAAAAAACTACCGATCTACTCAAGAAATTTTAGATTTATCAAATTGGTTGCTTGATCAAAGTGAGATTAAATACGACAAGCGCTTAAATGCGTATCGAGGTACAGGCATAAAGCCTAAAATTCATATTTTCCCGAATGAGTTTGATGAAGCAAAATGGATTGCCATAGATATTAAAGAGCGACATTTACTTGAGGGAAGTCCTTGGCGCGATCATATGGTTCTGGTACGTTCAAGCTTTGCAGCTCGTCATATTGAAGCAGCTTTCATTGCAGCCAATGTCCCATATCGGTTTATTGGTGGTATGAAACTTCTTGAAACTGCGCATGTTAAGGATTTACTGAGTTTACTACGGGTCATTGCCAATCCTTCAGACGATATTGCATGGATGCGGTTTTTGACGCTTTGGGATGGGGTCGGTGATGTTGGCGCAAGCCGTTTAGCGCAACAGTTGTTACAGGACCCTCAAGATGATGTCATTGCGGAAAAACTAGAAAAATTTGGACGTATTCCTGCTGAGGCTCTACTCATTATGAAGCAGTTGAATGTGTTAAAGACTGAAGTTCAAGCTTGCGTAAGCTTGGCAATTCAGGCAATAGAAATTCAGTTGAGTGAAAATTACAAAAAGGATTGGGGGCGTCGTCAAGGAGACTTTGAGTTGGTGAAACAGTTAGCTTCAAAACATACTCAGTTAAGTGAGTTTTTAGAAGCCTACGTGCTTGATCCAGTTTCAATCAGTGAAATCGAACGCCAGTCAGATACTGATGTTGTTACCTTGATCACGATACATTCTGCTAAAGGAACTGAACAAAAAGTTTGTTACGTGGCGAATGTGACACCTGGTCAGTATCCACATGCAAGAGCTCAAGGGGATTTTGATGAAGTTGAAGAAGAACGCCGTGTGCTTTATGTAGCACTTACCCGTGCACAAAATGAATTGATTTTAACCAAGCAAAATTTGGTGACGTGGGCAAGGGAACAAGTTGATGAGCAAGGACGAAAAGTTGAAAGCTATTTTCTTAATGATCTTTCAAGACATTTGTGTACAAGTGAAACACATTATAAAACCAGACAGCAAACGGTTAAGAGTGCTTTGATTGAGCGACAGTCGATTAATTTAGATTTTGGGATTGATCTCGATTAAACTATCTAGATTGTTTCATACAAAAAGTAGAGTAGGCGCGTACTTTTTGGTTTTTTTGCCTATCTTCTTAAGGTTTTTTCATGAAAATTTTAGTTCGTAACTTAGAGCGCAGCATTACTGAAGCTGAGATTCTGGAGTTATTTCAGCAGTTTGGAACAGTAGACTCATGTACATTGGTATTAGATGCTGCAACAGGCAAATCGAAAGGATTTGCCTTTGTTGAAATGCCACATGGCCGTGAAGCTGTGAAAGCAATTAAGGGGCTGAACACCCGTAAAGTTAAAGGTGCAGGTATTCGAGTAAAAGCTGCAGACGAAAAGCCAGAGGCATAACTTGATGTCTAAATAAAGTAGGAGCAGTTATTGCTCCTTTTTATTTGATATTTTATTTAATTTTACTAATAAATATGAATCTTTTTAGCTTTTTTGACCAACTTTTGTACTTTGAAGAGTTGACATATTTTTGAAATGTATTTCTGTTGTATATTAATATTTTTATTAAAAACATACACTTAAAATCACATTTATATACAAATTATTGTGAAGTATAACTTAATAATAGATTGAATAAGTTTGAGTGAAGTGTGTAGTATAAAAGCTCCATTATAAAACCCCAAAAGGTTATAAAAATGTCTATTCAAGAATTAAATCATCTAGAAACAGAAATCGTATCAGGTGCAGGTACGTTAATCGGTGACACGCTTCAAAACGCATCAAACCTATTTTCGAGCACATTGAATGTTCAAGCTCCAATTTGGAAGCCATTGAGCCTAATTCCTGGTGTTGGTACAGTTCATCAAGCAATTGATGTTGGCTTCCTTGCGATTTCAGAAGGTCTTTACAGGGCTGGAACACTGTTAGGTGGCGATCAAGATCAGGTCAAATTTCATTATGACAATGAAAAAGGCGATGGGACTTATAATCCATTAGGAATTTTTAAGGGTATTGTTCGCTAATATAACCTTAGATTCATTCGAAAGGGTCAGCCATGCATTTGGCTGGCTTTTTTATTTAAGCAGTATGCATTAATAATCAGGCTTTCAATCAATCTTGTTGATCTAAAATTAATCTTGATTTTTTTCTTAAAAGCATTGCGTGATATGGCGTCAACATTTAAGTTGTATGACATAAATGTTGTTAGGAAGTTTTCATGTCTCGTGTTGCTCGTTTTCATGCAGATCGCACTAATCAAAAACTCTATTTTGCCCGTCTATCATGTCAGCAAGCAGAACAGACAGAGCATATTCAACAAGCTCAAGCCCATCGTGAAGCGGCAGTCTTTCATTTGCATGGAGCAGTCTTGGCATTTTTGCAAGAGTTGGTTCGTTATTACCGTTTAAATGATTTTTCACCTACATTAAAATCTATTGAAGAGCATATGGCCGCTAAAGGGCAAGTTTCTCCGGAAATCACCGTGTTACAGCATCTTGCAAAGGATGGTTTTATTGCAGAACTAAAGCGCGCTTATCGTATGTGCCAGTATGCACCTGAACCAAGTGCACCAGAACCTGAGGATGAGACTTCTTCAAATCTTATTATTAAAGTCACGCAGACACCTCAAGCGTGGTTGCCAGACATTCAAATTCTTCGAGAGTGGCATCGTGACTTAACCCATCTTATTGACGGTTTTCGTAACGAAATGGTTGAGTTTTAATTGTAATCATGACAGTTTTAAACGATTAGACTTGAAATATAAATTTTAGAACTTATATAAAATAGTCTAAGCTATGCAAAGTGCATTCAGCATTTTGCCACCATGTGAATCATGGAGGGTATATGTCTATAGAGCAATTGAAAGAATTATTCGGAACACAAGAAGCAATTTTAGAATTGGTGCAACTTGAGAATGGCGAGTTAGCGCTTCGTCACGCTGCATCCGAGGATGAGCCACTTGTGAAAATTCAATTTAATGATGAAGTGAAAGCTTTATTAGGTGATCATATGCCTTTGATTGCCCAACACATGATTCAGGCTGCGTTATTTGCACTTCTCGAAAAACAATCGAATGAATGGCATGCGGAAATCGTAGATGAAAAACCACGGTTTTATAGCTAAGAAAAAACCGCGCAAATAGCGCGGTTTTTATTTTACTTAGTGAGATGGTGCATGATGATGTGCGATTTCAATTTGATTTAGAATATGATTGCTCATGTTCTTCGCCATTTCTTCCTTCGCGTAATACACTTCACCAATTTCATCTGCACGTATTGCTTCAGCTTCTTCTTTACTTTCTGCACAGATCAAAACTTGAATCTGTGGATTCAGAAGTTTGGCAGTATCTACAATCTTATGAATATCTAAAATATCCATCGGCGAGATAATTAAAAGCCTCGCATGTTGAATATGTGCTTGAATTAATACGCCTGGTTCTGTTGCTGAACCTGATACTGCAGCAATATCTTTTGCGCGTAGTTTTTCAACAATTTCTCGGTTTTCTTCAGCAATCACCACTTTGATGTTATTTTCCATCAGTGTTTTCGTTAAGCGACGTCCAACTTCTCCATGACCGACCATGACCACTTGATCGCGCAGGTAGTCCTGTGAGACCTCGTCAGGTAACATCGCCAATGGATCACCACTACGCTCAAGCAAACGAGCCAAATGCGAGCGCTCACGAATCCATTTCTGTACGGGTTCAATGGCTGAAAATAAAACAGAATTGAGCGAAATAGAAAATAATGCCCCGGCTAAAATCAAGTTTTGAGCTTCAGGGGTTAATAATCCTATAGATAGACCGAGTGTTGCCAATATAAATGAGAACTCACCGATTTGAGCGAGTGAGGCACCTACTGTAAGTGCGGTATTTAATGGATAGCGGAAGAACAAAACCAGCGCCATTGCTGCTAATGTTTTTCCGATCATGATAATGCCAATCACAGCCAGAATATGAAATGGTTCTTCAACGATAATTGTTGGGTCAAACAACATTCCGACAGAGACGAAGAATAGGATGGAGAATATCTCACGCAGTGGTAACGTTTCTTCTTCAGCACGATGACTGAAGTCAGACTCTTTAACCACCATCCCAGCAAAGAATGCACCTAATGCCATTGAAACGCCAAAAATCGCATATGAACCATAGGCAATGGATACGGCTGCTGCAACCACAGTCAGTGTAAATAGCTCGCGAGAACCCAAGCGTACGACAAACTGAATAATTTTAGGGATGAGGCGCTTACCAATAATCAGCATAAAGGCAATAAAGCCCGTAACTTTAAGTAAGGTTATTCCTAAAGTCACAAAGACATTTTGATCTGGATCAGCGCCTTCCAGTGCTGTTCCGCCAAGGAGTACAGCTGTAGCGGGTAATAAAACTAATGCGAGCACCATGACTAGGTCTTCGACGAGTAGCCATCCCACAGCAATTTTTCCATTGACTGAATCCAGTAAGCCTCGGTCACCTAAAGCTTTTAGGAGTACCACAGTACTCGCACAAGATAAGCTTAAGCCAAACACCAATGCTGACCCAAAACTCCATCCCCATAGCATGGAGACGCCAATCCCGAGGATGGTAGCCACTGTGATTTGTAAAATTGCACCAGGGACAGCAATACGCCGAACTTGCATTAAATCTTTCAGTGAAAAGTGCATCCCGACACCGAACATCAAAAACATGACACCCAGTTCTGCGAGTTGATTGGCTAGTGTGATATCGGCGACGATACCGGGGGTTTTGGGGCTAATAATAATGCCGGCAATGAGATAGCCAACAAGAGGGGGTAGACGTAAACGTGCGGCGATAAAGCCAAAAATAAGGGCTAAGCCAAAACCAACCGCAAGCAATATAATTAAATCTACATCATGTGGCACTAATCACCCCTTAAATATTTATAAATTATGAATTGGCTTTTGAGCTGTATAAGCATAAAAAATGCCAAACTGAGATTAAATTTTAACAACCTGAAGAAAAAAAAGGCAAAAAAAACGACCCAATGGGTCGTATTTTTTTAAAGAGCTAAAATTATTTGATTTTAGCTTCTTTGAAGATTACGTGTTGACGGATTTTTGGATCAAATTTTTTGATTTCCATTTTTTCCGGCATAGTACGTTTGTTCTTAGTAGTGGTATAGAAATAACCTGTACCAGCAGAAGAAACTAGGCGAATCTTATCACGCATTTTCGTTGCTCCTTAGATCTTTTGACCTTGAGCACGTAGGTCAGCAACAACCTTTTCGATGCCCAATTTGTCGATAATACGCATACCTTTAGTAGTTAGACGAAGACGTACGAAACGTTTTTCGCTTTCTAACCAAAAACGGTGGTGGTGCAGGTTCGGCTCGAACCGGCGCTTAGTTTTGTTGTTGGCGTGTGAGACGTTGTTACCAACGACTGGACGCTTGCCGGTAACTTGGCAAACCTTAGACATGGTGTAACTCCATTGATTTAGCCAACAGCAAACCTGTATGGCCAGTCAAAATAAAACGGATTGAATTCATTCAAGGGGCGTTTTATATCAAAAATACGCTTAAAAGACAAGCGAAATTGATAAAAACAGGGCATGACCTGTTGTGATAGATCATGCCTTGATCATTTAACGAAGAAAGGCTTTACGGATAAGACTAGGGATCGGTCTATTAAACGGAGGCAGTACGTATTTCAAGCTGAATAGCTTTGGAATAGACATGACTGAGCGTTCATTTGATAAACTGAAGAAGCCTTCGGGACCATGGTATCTGCCCATACCAGATGCACCAACGCCACCGAAAGGTAGATCATCTTGTGCAACATGAGTAACAACAGCGTTTTGACCAAAGTGTCCAGAGTGAGTACGTTGCGAAACGTATTCTGCTCGAGCATCGTTAAAGTCGAAATAGTATAATGCAAGTGGACGTGGTCGGTCATTAATAAACTCGATAACTTCGTCTATTTGATCATATTCTAAGATTGGTAAAATTGGACCAAAGATTTCGTTCTTCATAATTTCCATATCAGGGCTGATATTGGTCAGAAGGGTTGGCGCTATTTTACGTACAGAAGCAAGCTCTTCTTTTAATGGGTTAATTTCAGTGACTTGAGCACCATTTTGAATCGCATCTTCTAAGTAACCTTGTAAGCGTTTATTTTGCTTATCGCTCACTATAGAGGTGTAATCTTGGTTGTCACGTAATGTTGGATACATCGTTTTCGCAACGGTTTCAAACTGGTGAATAAACTCTGAAGTTTTACCACGTGGTAGGAAAATATAATCTGGTGCGACACAAGTTTGACCCGCATTCCACAATTTACCGAATGCAACACGCTCCGCGACATCCTTTAAGTCAATTGAAGGGTGCACGATAACTGGTGATTTACCACCAAGTTCTAGAATAACTGGAACTAAGTTTTCAGATGCTGCTTTCATCACAGTCTTACCAACATTGGTAGAGCCTGTGAAGACTAATTTATCAAATGCAAGATGACTGAATGTGTCAGAGATTACGCCACCACCTGTAACAACGGCAACTAACTCTTGTGGGAATGCTTCAGATAGAGCATTTTGTAATACATAACCAAAATTACGTGAGGTGCTTGAAACTTTAATCATGGCGTGGTTGCCCGCTGCCAAGGCACATACTAATGGGCTAATCGCCAATAATAAAGGGTAGTTCCAAGGGGAAATGATACCGACAACACCCAAAGGTTGATACTGAACCCAACCTTTTGCAGGTTGATGTAAAATACCGATATGGCGTTTAGAAGGCTTCATCCACTCTGTTAAATGTTTGCTGTAATATTTGATTTGCTCGAGTGAAGTGAGCAGTTCACCAATTTTAGTTTCAGAAACCGAACGATTACCATAATCTTGGCTAATTGCTTCTGCAATTTGGTCCTGATATTTAATCAAAACTGCTTTAAGACGAGCCAAACGTTCAATACGCTGTTTTGCTGTCGGGTTCGGATAACGTCGATAGGCTGCTTTCTGAAGCGCTAGAAGATCATGTAAATGCTGAACTTCCGATGCTTCAGTCGTCATTAAATTTGTTTTTGTTTGACTGTTCATGACCAGTACCACTAATGTAAGGGTTGATGTGATTTTTATTTTTAGAGTAAATACTCTAAAAGTCAAGTCACTTTTATGTTAGCTTGGGCTAAACGTCATTATTCTTGTTATAGATGGTATTAGGATGTCGCATTCCAAAACGTTAAAAACCAAAGACCGAATCTTGCAAATTAGTTTGCAACTCTTTAACGAACGTGGAGAGCGATCTGTCACAACTAACCATATCGCAGCAGAGTTAGGTATTAGTCCTGGTAATCTCTATTATCACTTTCGTAACAAGCAAGAGATCATTAAAGAGCTGATGGAGCAATATCAGCATGCAACTTTAGAGCTGCTAGCATTGCCAGAAGACCGTGATGTAAATGCCAATGATAAAATCCGATACTTTCAAGTACTCAGTAGTCAGTTATGGGCCTATCGTTTTCTGCATCGTGATGTATATCATTTAACAGAAAATAATGATGACTTTAGAAAAATTTACCCGCGTTTCGCAGGTAAAGTGATGCAACAAGGTCAAAAGATTTACAGAGCCTTCGTCAATGCAGGTCTCATGCAAATGACAGAGTCTGAAATTGAAGCGTTGATCATCAACCTATGGATCGTCCTAACGAACTGGACGAATTTTCTCTATATGTCTGGTCATTTAAAAGATTCCAACCATTTAGATGAAAAGTGGGTTTGGCAGGCACTGCGTCAAATGGTGTTTCTTGAAGGTCCTTATTTACGTGGTGAAAGTCGTCAGACTTATGAGCGCTTGCTTGAAACGCTGGGAACATCTGAATTATTTGCCAGTCTTTCTGCTGATCGAGAAGATTGATTTCAGCAAAGATAATTTGAAAGCATTAAAAAAAGAGTTAGAATACGCGGCTGTTTTTCAATTTAACTGTTAAGTGATATAAATCATCATGAATATGACAACTGCTAACACAGCACGTTTACTGATTACTTGCGAAGATAAACCAGGAATCGTGCAGGCTGTATCGAGCTTTTTGTATCATCAAGGGGCAAACATCACTGCGCTTGATCAATATGCAACAGAAGCTCAGGGCGGGCGTTATTTCATGCGTGTTGAGTTTGAACTCGACAATTTGCAAAGCCGTAAGGAGAATATTCTACAAACTTTCGCCACAAACGTAGCTGAACGTTACAACATGCATTGGCGTTTAGCTTTAGTGTCAGATGTAAAGAAAGTCGGTATTTTGGTATCGAAAGTCGACCATGCCTTGCTTGAGCTTTTGTGGCGTCATGCACGTGGTGGATTACCTTGTGAAATCACTAAGGTTGTATCGAATCATGAAGATCTACGTGAGTCTGTGGAAAACTTCGGTATTCCTTTTGAAGTTGTGCCTGTCAATAAAGAGAACAAGCGCGAAGCATATGCAAAAATTGATGAGTTAATGCAAGGTAATGATTTACTTGTACTCGCACGTTATATGCAGATTCTTGATGAAGAGTTCGTCTCTAAGTGGGAAATGAAAGTGATCAACATTCATCATTCTTTCCTTCCAGCTTTTGTGGGTGCTAACCCTTATAAGCAAGCGTATGAAAAAGGCGTAAAACTGATTGGTGCAACAGCGCATTATGTGACAGCTGATTTGGATCAAGGTCCGATTATTGAACAAGATGTTGAGCGTGTCAGCCATGATTTTACAGTTGATCAATTACGTGAATTAGGTCAAGACGTTGAACGTAATGTCTTGGCGCGTGCTGTTAAGTGGCATTTAGAAGACCGTATCATTGTTGATGGTAATAAAACTGTGGTATTCCAGTGATTTTTAATTAAATATCACTGATTTATTAAGGCATGCGTGAGCATGCCTTTTTTATTGATGATCAAAAAAACTCATCAAAACTGCAGAATTAATAGTTGCAAATGAAAACACTTCTCATTTATTATTGGCGTACTTTAATTGTACTAACCGATAAGTTTGATTGAAATCTTCCTTATGAAGACAGCGTCAATGTATATCAGGTCATAAATTTTAATGAGCCCATCTCCCATTCCTATGATGCAAAATCCAATCTCAATGAAAAAGAAAGTGCTTACTTCGCTCATTGCAGTGGTGATCGGGCATATTGGTGTTTTATTTGCCGTGAGTCAGATGAAAACACCTGAATTAAAACCTATTGATAAGGATCCAATTAAGGTTCGTTTTGTTCAGATTAAAGAGGATGCGCCACTGCCGCCACCTCCTGTTGAACCTGTGAAACCTCAAGTTCAACCAAAACCAGAACCTAAAGTGGTTGAACCACCTCCTGTGGTTAAACCCAAAGTCATTGCTGAAAAGCCTAAACCTGTCGAACAAAAAGCAATTGTTCAAGAAGATAAATTAGAAAAGCAAAAGCAGGAACAACAGCGGTTAGAGCAAGAACGTAAAAATCGTGAGTTGCTGGAACAGCAGCGACGAGAGCAAGCATTGCGTGACCAACAGCTACGTGAGCAACAAGAACGTGAGCGCTTGGAAAATGAAAGACGCGAACAAGAACGTCGTGAGCAGCAAGCACGCAATACACCAAAGAATTTAAGTATTGGGCAAATATCATGGTCTCGTACACCGAAGCCATCATATACCAACCGAGATTTACAAGGTTCTGATCGTACTGTTGTAGTATCGATTGAAGCGGACACTAACGGTAATGTAGTGAATGCCAGAATCACAAAATCAAGTGGAATTGATTCGCTTGATCAAAAGATTTTACGCTCAGTGCGTAATGCAAAATTCAGACCTTATAAGGAAAATGGCGTGGCTTATCCGTTTAGAGCGGAACAACCATTTGAACTTAAGTTGAATTCTAACGGCTAACTTTTATTAGGAGTTCGAGTATGAACTTTTCAGTTTATTGGCAACATGCTGATGCAGTCAGTAAGACGCTTTATTTCGTTTTACTCGCAATGTCTATTGCGACATGGACAATTGTCGTTTTACGTGTGATGGGAACACGTCAACTGAAAGAAGTTGCTTATGCTCAACTCTCTAAAGCATTAGCAGGATTGAAAGCAAAACTCGCTCCTTTGGGATTTGAACAACGTAAAGCTGTTGCTGAGCAAGCTTTATTGCGTCAGATTGCTTTGGAAAAAGCATCTGCTGAAAAAGGTGTTGCTGTACTCGGAACTATTGCCTCACTTGCACCATTTGTAGGGCTATTTGGTACAGTATGGGGAATCTTCCATGCATTGGTTGCAGTAGGTAAAAGCGGTCAAGCAGGACTTGCACAAGTTGCAACCCCTGTGGGTGAAGCCCTGATTATGACTGGTATTGGTCTAGCAGTTGCTATTCCAGCAGTGATCGCATACAACATTTGTATTCGCTTTAATCGTACATTAAGTAATGAACTACAAGATCATGCTCACAGTCTTTTAATCGACACGATGCTGCAACAAGATTCTTCTGCGCAAAAAGTTGAAGTGAAAGCGACTCAAGAAAGTTACGTTGGAGGTCAAGCTTAATGGCTTTTCAATTGGGTGAAGACAACGATACAGGCATGACGGAGATGAACCTCATCCCGTTAATTGACATTATGTTGGTTTTGATGATCATCTTCTTGGTGACAGCGACCGTTGCTAACCCATCAATTCCATTAACTTTACCAAAAACGACAGCGGATATCATTGATCCGCCACCTGAATCGATTCAAGTAAGCATTAACTCACAGGGTGAGATTGCATGGGATTCAGAAATTATCAGCTTAGATGAATTGCAAAAAAGATTTAACGATGCCGGTGGTTCAGCACAACAACCGACGATTATTCTTAAAGCAGATAAAGAATCACGTTATGATACTGTTGCTCAAGTGATGTCACGTGCAAGCGAAGCCGGGCTTGCTGACATTGCCTTTGCCACAGATAATTAACTGATTAACATGAGAAAAGCGACCATAAGGTCGCTTTTTTTAAACCTGTATTAGTCTTTGAGTAAACCTTCAAATTTAGAGCGCAGCTTTAAAAGTTTTGGTGGGATACTAAAATTGCAGTAGCCTTGAGTCGGGTTACGAGCAAAGAAATTTTGATGATATTCTTCAGCAGGGTAGAAGGTCGGTACTGAGCTTAGTTCTGTAACAATATCTAAACCTTCTGCTTTTAACTGTCGAATCGCTTTCTCTGCAATCTGGCGCTGTTCTTCATCAAAATAATAAATGACAGAGCGATATTGCGTACCTATATCATTACCTTGGCGATTGAGTGTGGTTGGATCATGTGTTGCAAAAAATACATCAAGCAATTGAGCAAAGCTAATTTGACTTTCATCAAAATCCACTAAAACCACTTCCGCGTGATGGGTGTCTCCTTTGCAAATGTCCTCATAGCTTGGATTGGCCGTATACCCACCCGCATAACCACTCACGACTTTAGTGACACCTTTGAGTTGAAGGAAAACTGCTTCAACACACCAGAAGCATCCGCCACCGAGCAAAGCTTGTTGCATGGGATTCACCTTATTGAGTTGCAATGACTGAAATAATGGGGTGTAGAATGAAAAAAGCAACCAGTGAAATGGTTGCTTAACTGTTAACGCGGTTGTATTGCAGACTCATACTGCAATACTGGATTACCATTCTCATCGAGTAGGCGAAGCGTTTTGTCATAGACTTGGAATGCCGCGACTTTTGCCAAGGCAGCATTATAGCGATTTGCAAGTTCTTGAGTATTCACGCACATCATTTGTGTAGTCGCAACTTCACTCAAGCTAATTTTGTCAGCTTTAATGCTATATGCACCCATAAAACGGTTACAACCATCTGCACCACTCAAACGACTAGATGCTGCATCAAATTGAATACTTGGAACATTGTGTGCAGTAGGGTCGGTTTTAAATTCTGTTGCGCCGATATGTGTCAAAATCCAAGTTTTATTTTGCAATTGATTAAGTGCTTGTTGCTGCTTTTCAGCAGATGGTGTTGTGGTACATGCTGTAAAAAGTAATGCTGAGCCTATAACGGATACGGCTAAAAGTTGTTTTAACATATGAAATGCCCCTGTGTTATTTCTTTCTAATATAAATTAAATTCAAGTCAATTTTATGTATATCAACTGATACGCTAAGGTGCAAGCTCTGGCTGACTCTGAGGGAGACCCAGACGAATCAATTTTGAATAATTTTCACTACTTTGATATTTAAATTGATTAAATTGGTCTGTTCTTGGGTTGACATGTGCCTTGTTGTACCATGTTTTGATATCCCAATGATGTTGTAATGCCCCCAAGTCATACAGATAATTAGGTAAATAACCTGAGGCTAATAATCTGTAGTCCACTGGCAGTTCATGTTTGGAAATCGCTTGAACCATATCAAAAACCAAAGTGGTGCAGTTACTGGTCAAGGTGTTATACCATTTTGGTTCTTGATTAAGTTGATCTGCTTGCTCTAAATATTCCTCAAATAAAGCTTTCATTTCAGCAGCTTCCATGTTGATTGGGAAAAAATAGACCTGCTCATTACGTACATTGCTACGTGTATAAATAATGTCTTTCTCGTCAGCAGCAACTAAACTGACTTCGTACTTTCTAAAAAAACCACCAATAGCAGAGAACTCTTCATCTTTTTCTTTGCGAATTTCAATCGAAAAGGTCAATGGTTTAGAGTTTTTGAAATCAAAGCTGACTAAAGTGTGGGCGATTTGTGGTCCCATCCAATATGAAGTAATGATGTTAATGCCACTGATTTGATTCAAATCAATCTGACGTGTATCCCAGCGTTCTTGATAGGTTCCGTCTTCATTCCATGCAAAATTACGCACATTGTGTAAAGTGACCCAATCACCTTGACGTTCATAATTGAGAATTCTTGCGACTTCAGGATTCCACTCACGGTCTTGTTTGGCAGGGATGCTAAAATACCAAACTAAACTGAACGCAAAAAAGACAATGTATAAGACGACATCTTTACTACGGCTAAAAAAATGTTGTGTTGCATATATGCCTAAAACACTTAAGGCAAAAGCGCCCCAAAAGCCAATGATAATACGACTGACTAACCAGCCAAATGGCTCTTGAACCCATAAGGCCATACATAACCAAATCGAAGAGAAGATGACAAATAAACTAAATAGGGAGTGAAAAGCTCCCTTTGCAAGTGCAAGAATAAACTCTCTTTTACCGATGTTATGCATTATTATTGGCTATATGTTAGAAAGCTTTATTTTTGGTAGGTTGCGAACTCAAATGCAATATTTGTTTTGTCATCAATATGTTGCTCTGATGCCACTTTTTTAAATTCAGGTGGAATCTCGGGATAATGAGCATCACCTTGAACGTCTAATTCAACATGCGTGAGTTCTAAGCGATCCGCAATAGAGATCGTTTGGCTAAAAATTTCTCCACCACCTATGATAAAAATAGATCCAGGCTTTTCTGAAGCTTTTACATCATGGACTGCCTGCTCAAGTGCACTCTCGATTGTATGCGCGATTTTTGTTCCTTCAAATTGCCATGACGTATCTCGTGTAATGACCCAATTTACACGTTTAGGAAGCGTTCTACCCATAGACTCAAGTGTTTTACGTCCCATCACCACAACACCACCTTGGGTAATTTCTTTAAAATGTTTGAGATCAGCTGAAATATGCCATGGCAAATCATTTCCTTTGCCAATACAACGTTGCTGATCCATTGCAACGACGTGTACGACTTCTAAACCTTGAAATGCCATGATTATTCTTCCAGCGAATATGAGTTAAAGAGGGAAATGTAAAGTTGGATCACGATTAGTATCAACTGTGATCCCAAAAGACATTAGTTAAAATCAAACCGCAACAGGTGCTTTAATTGCAGGATGCGATTCGTAATTTACGATTTCAATATCTTCAAATTTGAAATCAAAAATATCTTTAATTTCGGGATTCAGTTTGAGTTGGCACAATGGAAGTGGTTCACGTGTTAATTGAAGTTGTGCTTGCTCGAAATGATTGGCGTAAAGATGAGTATCACCACCTGTCCAAACAAAATCACCGACTTCTAGATCACAGACTTGCGCAATCATATGGGTGAGAAGTGCATAACTTGCAATATTAAATGGAACGCCAAGAAAAACATCAGCACTACGTTGATAAAGCTGACATGATAATTTTCCATCCTGAACAAAAAACTGGAAAAGCGTGTGACAAGGAGGGAGTGCCACTTGTCCAGCTTCTTTTGGGTTCCAACCTGATACGATTAAACGACGGGAGTTTGGATTGGTTTTAATTTCATTAATTAACCATTTGATTTGATCGAAACCATCTTGCTCGTATAAACCATCGTCTTTTTTAGTTGCACCAAAGTTACGCCATTGGTGTCCATATACTGGACCTAGCTCTCCTTCAGGACGTCCAAAACGAGCAGTCTGCTCAGCTGTCGACCATTCATCCCAAATTGTAACTTTATGATCTTGGAGATATTTAACATTGGTATCACCTTTAAGGAACCAAAGTAATTCAACCACGATTGAACGGAAGTGAACTTTCTTTGTGGTCAGTAGAGGAAAACCTTTAGAAAGATCAAAGCGCATTTGATGACCAAATACAGAACGAGTACCTGTACCAGTACGGTCACCTTTATCACCGCCATTGTCGAGGATATGTTGTAGTAGGTCTAAATACGCTTTCATAAATTTCCTGATCGATTTGAATGTGGCATTTGAAGAATAAACCAATGCCAAAAATTTCATTGGCATCAGTTTATACTAAAGCAGCATGCTTTTTAATATCTTCCTTACGGAATAGAATCTTTGAAAGCGAGTAATTAAAGAAATAAGAAAGCACCCTTTAGGGTGCTCTCATTTAACTCAAAATTTTAGGGCTTAAGTAGTTTTGTGTCCTGTATGTACAGTATGAATTAAATCGCTTAGGTCATAACCAATGGATTGAGCATATGCAAGATACGCTTGTTTGATAGATTCATTTAACACAGGTTCACGGTGCAGAATCCAAAGATATTTTTGATTAGGTTCACCGACTAAAGCAGTTTGATAATTTTCATCGATCTTAAGTACCCAATAGTCACCTTTAGTGAATGGAATCCAACGAAATCCTTCAGGCAAAAAGCTGACTTCTAATTTGCCATGTGCAGCATCTACGACTGTGGCTTCGCCAATAGACTCATCCAGCTCTTTGTTGCCATCAAGACAACGATTTTGAACACGTACAGTTCCATCGCTGTTTAAGGTATAGACTGCCGAAATATCCGTACTGTCTTCAGGTTGATGCTTCATTGGTAAGCGTGCAATCTCATACCAAGTACCTAAATAGCGTTCAAGTTGGAAGTTAGATACGGTCGTTAAATTTTGACTCATTATGATGTACTCCATTTAATCTAAATTAGATACATCCTTTGAGTATAGGCACAGTTTTGGAGTAGAAATAATACTGTTCTGTAGCAAAGCGTTAAGTGAGTGCGATTAATTTATATTTATTTTCATTTGCTTAGTAGTTTTGAAATTCAGCGGGGTGTACGAGATGCATATAAACTCACTACGAATAATCCCACTGCGCTATAACCCATGAGTTGTACAAAAAGTGCAAAAAACTCTCTGCTATTTTGAAAGTTCAGCGCTGAAAGCATGAAGATAAAAAATACAATCAAGATGAAAGGACTAAAAGCATAATATGCTTTCAGCTGATGCTTTAGACGCTTAGATTGGATCAAAACATGATGAATAATGTGTAGACTTAAGCCTAAACATAAGCTCATTAGTGTCGATAGAAAATCAAGTTTTTTAATTTCAGCTGTCAACAGAATCACTACACACGTTGATATACAAATGATCAATTTAAGCCTGCGTGTGCATCGTTCCGAATACCAGAAATTTAACATAATGAAGTCTTAATGCTGATGTTGATGAAGTAGAGACAGTGGGGAAAATAAGCAAATAGATAAAGCCATAAATCCTAATCCTTGAGCGCCAGGTAAAAGAATTTCTCCATCTTTTGCATGCATGAAAATCAAGGCAAGTAGCAGAGCGATAGGAATCCAAGTAAATAATCGGTACATCAACCCTGTTGGATGGTGTGAAGCGAAATGAATTTTACAGTAACGGCAAATAAGAAAAACGATACCTGTGCCCACAAACATTAAGATGGCATCAAAGTTAAGTGGTTGCATCCAATATAACGTAGCGGTAGCACTCGCGATCAAAATAAAAAATAAAGCTTTGTGCTGTATTGAAACTTTAGGATCAAACCAAAACTCGAGCATAGTAATCTGAATCAAAGTAAATAAGTCAAAACTCTAGCACAAAAAAAGGTGAACAAGATGTTCACCTTTGAGGGCATGATTTACTTATTTGCCATTATTTTGTAGAGGACCCCAGTCATATACTTTCTTTTGATAGGCATACCAAAGCATCCATAGGCCGATGAGAATCATTGGAACTGTAAGGAATTGTCCTTTGCTCATCCATCCGATAAATAATTGACCATTATCTGGCTCACGGAAGAATTCAACTGTGAAGCGAGCGATACCATATCCAATTAAGAATAGAGCAGAAACAGCCATGCGTGGACGAGGTTTAGAACTAAACCACCACAGAACAATAAAAAGAATCAAACCCTCACAGAGTGCTTGGTAAAGTTGGGATGGATGTCGTACGAGTTGTAAAGGATCTGTAGGGAAAACCATACCCAATGCGAAATTTGGATCTGTGACTTGTCGGCCATAAAGTTCGCCGCCAATAAAGTTGCCAATACGACCAAACATCAGACCTGTTGGAACACATGGGGCAATAAAATCCAGTGTTTGGAACCAAGTCATTTTGTATTTTTTACACCACAATAACATGGCAAACATGACACCTAAGAAGCCGCCATGGAAGCTCATGCCACCTGTCCAAACTTGGAATAACCATATCGGATTTGCAAGGAATTGATCAAAACCATAAAAGAACACATAGCCTACTCGACCACCAATCACGACACCTAATGCACCGTAAAAGATGAGATCAGAGACCATGTCTGGTGTCCATCCTCGTTGCTTAGCACGGAATGTTGCCAAGCCCCACGCAAATAAAAATGCGAGTAGATACATGAGTCCATACCAGTGAACTTGTAATGGACCCACAGATATTGCCACTGGGTCAATAGAAGGATAGGTCAGCATTGCTTTTCCTTTATATTATGTTTTGTGTCGATTCTAACGGAAAGACTGAAAAAATGTTGTACATTCAATGTGTAAAGTTCTAAGGATGCAACGATGTGTATTGTAGCAATCGCATGGCAAGTGTTGGATGAAACACCATTATGCTTAATTTCAAATCGGGATGAGTTTTATCACCGACCTGCTTCACAAATTCATAAGTGGGAAAATAGCCCAATTATTGCAGGTCAAGATTTACAATCTGGTGGGACATGGATGGGGATTACTGCTGCAGGGCGTTGGGCACTTGTGACAAATTACCGTGATGCAAATGATAAGAAGGAATATCCAACTTCAAGAGGACATATCATTCAGCAATATCTGGAGTCTGAATTAGCACCGATCCGATTTGCCCAAGAATTAGAAAAAAAGCAATGTGATTACGCTGGATTTAACCTTTTTATCGGAACCTCTGATCAAGCGGTTTATATGAGTAATCGTGGTGAATCTCCACAAGTTCTTGCCAAAGGTGTATATGTGGTTTCCAATGGTGTATTAAGTGATCCATGGGAAAAAACCAAACATTTGCGTAAACGCTTTACACAAGAGTTCTTACCATTATTGCAATTAAATCCCAATGCTCAAAAAGCGTATGATTTAGAGTACGCCGTTTGGGATATCTTACAAGATGAAAGAAAAATTGATTTAGACTTATTACCTCAAACGGGCATATCAGTGGAAATGGAGCAGCTGTTATCTTCTACTTTTATACAAAGCCCAATATATGGAACACGATGTTCAAACTATTTATTGATGAAAAGAAATCAATGGACTTGGTTTGAAAAAACACAGCAAGGTAAGCATCAGAATCAAATAGTCAAACTTGATCTGCATCTTTCAAAAAAAATGCCGACATCGTAGTCGGCATTTTCTATTTCAATGTTTGAATTAAGCAGCAGGAGTGTTTTCTTTCTTTTCTAGACTTTCCCCAACAATCTCGCCACCATCTTTACGTGTAATCACGACCGTCGCAGAGCGAGGACGTGTACCTTTACCACCGCTGATAGTGTTGCTGTGATTTGCAGGCCAAGTACCACCTGGATGCTGAACATTCACAAAAATAGCTTTATAGTCTGGTGTCATCGTTACACCTGTAATTTCACAGCCTGAAGGGCCTGTTAAAAAACGACGTAACTTTGAATCATCAAGCTGTGCGCCAGCAGGAGTAAGTTGAGTGGCATTATTTGAACCAGCATTTGCAGAAGTCACTTTACCATCACTTACTTGACCTGGAAGTGCAGCGAGCATCATGCAATTCGTTTCATCTGTATAAGCGCCATCATCAGTTTGTATCCACAAGACACCACGTGGATCAAACCATAGGCCATCTGGACTTGAGAAATCATTTGCTGATGTGAGTCCAGATAGGTTTACACCTGGAAGTGAATCTTCTTCTGCGCCAAATAAGAAGATATCCCATACAAATGTTTTTGCTGTAACAGTATCACCAGTTTCACGGAAACGAATAATATGTCCGTTGATATTCCCGCGAGGAGTACCACCTTTATCATTATCAGCATAGTTACGAGGGTTAGCAGCATCAATTGTATGCTCACTTCCACGTAATGAGTTATTGGTTAAGGTGACATAAACCTCACCATTCTCTGGGTTTACTGCAACCCATTCTGGACGATCCATTTTGGTTGCACCAACTGCATCACCTGCTAAACGGGCATTTACCAATACATCAGCTTGATCTGTAAATTTGTATTTTGAATAACTAGCAATTAATGGATTGGAGATATTGAGTTCAATCCACTCACCAGACGTCTTTTGAGTTGCTTCATTAAAGTTAAATTTAGCAACATAGAATTTACCGTTATTCATATATTTATCACCAGCAGCATAACCGCCGTTGATATCTTTAGGGTCCCAAACCGCATCTGAAACAAATTTATAGATATATTCGCCTTGAGAGTCATCCCCCATATAGAAGGCTAGTGGTTGCCCAGGAATGGCACGACTGACACGACAATCTTCATGTGCAAAACGTCCAAGAGCTGTACGTTTTACTGGGCGTTGACGACCATCAAACGGGTCAATTTCAACAATCCAACCAAATGTATTTGGTGAGTTTCTAAAATCTTGAGTTGCAGAAGATGCAGAGACTTTAGTTAACCAGCGCTCATAGACATCTTGAGGGAACAGTTGTGCTTGAACTGTGTGCCACTTATAAGAACTATTTGAAGCAATTTTATAGCGTTTTAACGACTCCAAATCCTTTTCAGAACGATCTTTATCATCGCGAGTAAAGTATTGGTTAAAGTTTTCTTCAGTGGTTAAGTATGTGCCCCAAGGCGTATAACCGTTACCACAGTTATTGATCGTACCTAATGTAAATGTGCCTTCTGGACTGATCTTGGTTTGTACCAATTCATGCCCTTTTACAGGACCAGCGAAATCGATCGGTGTTGCAGCTGTAATTCGACGGTTGAATACAGAGCGTTTGTTTAGAGTGACTTGTTGAGTTGTAGGATTTTTTTGTACTTCAATCACTGAAACGCCGTGACAGTTGATTTCACGTAATGCTTCATCTTCAGAACGAATATCCGCTGAAATGGTATTATTCGCTGGATGCAAAATCGCTTTGTTATCTACATATTCGTGGTTGAGTACCAGTAAACCTACATTTGACTCATTTTGATCATAACGACTATTTTTCATGCCGAAATATGTCATACCGTCATGACATTCGCCTGAGCGCATGGTAAATGAAGCACCACTCGGAATATTATCTGCATCCCATTCAGGCATACCTTCAAAAAGCGGGTCTCCTAGTGCATAAATAACACGTGCTTCATATCCTTCAGGCACTGTGAATTCATTTTTAATATTTTTATCAACCGCTTTAAATGTTAGTTCAGTTGGCGTTTTTGATTTGTCGAATTCAGGTAGAGAAGGATTTGAGTTGTTATTGTCATTGTCGTCACTGTTACAGCCTGCTACTGAAGCCGCTACTGTCAATGCTACTGCACCACCAGCAGTCTTCTTAATGAGATCTCTACGCGTAATTTGCTTTTCAAGTAAATGGTGAAATTCTGGATTCCCCGAATCATTGCTATCGTAATCATCGTTAAAAGGTGTTAAATCAGTCATGTTCGTTCCTAGCATCTTGCTTGGTAGTTTTTAGCGTCACAAACAACTTAATGCGGAATCATGACAATCACATGATAGATTTATGTCAGTTGAATTAAGCTTTTATTTAAAGAGTATGAAAAAGGCGAGTCTTTAGACTCGCCTATGTGTAAAAGGGTCAAGATATCAAAGTACTGACTTTGCTCTTCTGTTTTCGAGTAATTTTCCAAACAAAAGTCCCAATTCAAATAACATCCACATTGGTATCGCTAACATAATCATCGAGAGTGCATCAGGTGGCGTCACAAACATAGAAACGAAGAAACAACCTACAATAATAAAACGTCTTTTTTCAACCAATTGTTCTGTGGTAACTACCCCAATCATAATGAGTAATAAAGTCACAATTGGAATTTCAAAAGTTAAACCAAAAACCAAGAATAACTTTAAACAGAAACTCAGATAGCTATTAATGTCAGTCATGGGTGCTACCGTTTCAGGTGCAACGCTAATGAAAAAATGTAAAATCGAAGGGAGGGCTACAAAGTAAGCAAAAGCAACACCCGCATAAAATAATGTAATACTTCCGATGAGTAATGGTAGAGCTAAAGCTTTCTCATTTTTATATAGCGCCGGTCTGACAAAAGCCCATATTTGATAAATGATAAATGGCATGGCGATCATTAGAGCAACGAAGAAGTTTAACTTAAATGGTGCCATAAATGTCGCGGTGACATCAGTTGCAATCATTGATGAATTTATTGGGAGTTGAGCTCTAAGAGGCTCAGACATCATTTGATAGCTTTGATTTGCAAATGGTAATAAACAAAAGAATAAAACGAGAATGACCCCAACTATTCTAAATAAATATTTTCTTAAAATAATAAGATGCTTGGTTATTGGCATTTCTTCAAGCTGAGGATTATCTTCATTTGAAGAGATGATATTTGGGAGAGTATTGTGACTCATACTGCCTCCGCTAAGACTACATACGGTTTATTGTGTTGCGCCGAATTTTGAATATGAATAAAACTTTGCTTAGGTGTAGCATGTCCTCTAAAAGGAACTGCTGTACTTTGCTGAACGCTTAAATACACATAAATAGATCTTGTTTCAGAGAGAACCTGTTGATCGATAGGTGGATTTAAATATTCATCGCTTAATACTGTGTGTTTTTCAATTTCCTGCATTTGCGCTTTCATTTTTTCTTCTAATTCTTGAATGCGCTTCATTTCAGTCTGCATTTGTTCTTTAAGTTCAGACATTCTTAGTTCACGATCAATATCATTTTGTACATTGCTGACCATACGCTTAATTTTGCCATACCATTTACCAGCAAATCGCGCACCCTCAGGAAGCTTTTCAGGTCCAAGAACAAGCAATGCAATGATGCCAAACATTAATAGTTCAGCCATACCAATATTCAGCATTACTGTTACCTACCTTTAATGTTTCGCTGTTGAGTTCAAATCATGAGATGTTTGATGTTCAATCGTGCGTGGTTCTTTTAATTGAGCAGATGTGCTCTGGTCTTCGTCATCCTTAATTGATTTTTTAAAATCTTTAACCGCACCACCAACATCTTTACCCAAATTTTTTAGCTTAGACGTACCGAACAAAAGTAAAACGACAATTGCGAAAATAAGTACGTGCCAAATTGATAATCCAGCCATGATATATTCCTTATTGAAAATGATCTTGAATGATTTCAACAGTTCTTTATGACAGCAAGTTGACGGAATTATTTCAGTTTGAAGTCATGGATTTTTTATGTGTGCAAGAGACTTATTCTGAAGTGAAATAGATGTTGTGCTAAGATGAGAAAAAATCTATTTCATATTTAATATGGTTCTTCTACTCCCACTAGTCTCCTTTCTCATCGGCTATTTTGGCGTAGAATATTTACAAAAAATTCGTCCCTTTATGGCGATGTTGTTGGCGAAAGTGCTGATTCCTCTCATCATTATTTACAATATGGTGTTTTACCAAGAGGGCAGTATATGGTTGATGTTATTTAGTTTTATCGCTTCATTTTTGCTGTATTTATTTGTTTATTACCGTACAAAAGACAAATTAGTCTCCTTATGTTCCAGTTACCTGAACATGGCTTGGCTTGGCTTTCCATTTGCATTCGCTATTTTTGGTGCGCAAGCATCTAGTCCTATGGTTGCACTTTATGTCGGGGGCTCTATTTTTGGTAATATTTGTGCAGTGACCGTATTAAGTGCTGAAAAGCAGTCTGCGATGGAGATTTTGAGAAAATTGACTTTCTCTCCACCGATTTTAGCTTTATTAGTTGCTGGTTTTCTTTCGTTATGGAATGTTAGTTATTTTCAGCAGAATGCAATGATTCAATCATTGTATATATTGGATAAGTGGTTAATGACCTTTACAGGGATGTGTGTCCTTGGGATGTGGTTATCTCAAGTAAAAATTCACTTGTCCGATTTAATTGAAAGTTTAAAACTTGCTTTGATTAAATTTCTATTTGGTTTAGTGTGCTGTGCGGTAGCCTATTTTCTTCTACCGATTCCTCACGAACTGGTTGTTATTGCACTGATGTCTATGTTTTTTTTATTACCACCCGCAGCGAATATTGTTGCTTTAGAAACACATTATTCAGGAACAGGTGTTTCAGCCCAATATATCGCAGCGGGTACCATCGTAAGTTGCATGACAATTGGTTTATTTGCCATGGTTTATCATGGACTGATCGTTTAGTTCGTTTCGAGGCTTGCTTTGAATAACTGCATGGCTTGACCACGATGACTGATCTTATTTTTGTCTTCTTTGGTCATTTCAGCGCTACTAATATTGAGTTCAGGTAGCCAAAACAGTGGGTCGTAGCCAAAACCATTTTTGCCACGTGCTACTTCCAAAATTTCACCTTTCCAGATTCCTTGGAAAATCTGAGGTAAAGGATCTTCAGCGTGTTGAACTAAGGCGAGTACACACACAAACATCCCTTCAATCACGTCACCATTGTTACGTAATGGTGCTAAATCTGCCAGTAATTTAGCATTATTGGCAGCATCATCGCCATGCTCACCAGCATAACGTGCAGAGTAAATACCAGGAGCACCACCAAGTGCAGGGACGCAAATACCTGAGTCATCTGCTATAGCTGGTTTACCCGAAATCTTAGAAGCATGTCGTGCTTTGATAATGGCATTTTCTACAAAACTTAACCCATCTTCCACCGCATCCTCAATGTTCAGTTGTCCTTGAGGCACAACGTTAACAGGGAGTTTTAATTCTTCAAATAACTTTTCGAACTCAGCTATTTTCCCTTTATTGTTGCTCGCTAAAACCAAAGTACCTTGATCTAACCAATCTTTAGACGCCATGTTGAATCACTTTCTGTTTCAAATTTGAAGCTATTCTAACGGATATTTGCGATGATACAGATGAACTCATCTTTAAAATAACCAATCATTAAACATGAGAAATTTAAATAGCATTCATATTCGTTAAGCAGAGATCGCAGATGTTGAAAATATTGCGTCCTGTATTGCTTTAGCTTTGAACCACTTTGATGAAATACCAAAAAGTAAGTCCCTATTTTCAAAATAAGCTCTTGTATCGCACATCAATCATCAAGAGATAAAATACTTTGTTGCAGAATTAAAGCAGTCGCTTGTTGGGATGATTGCTTACAAACAACCCACTCATATTTTTCATTTTTTTGTTCATCCAAATCTGCAATTTCAAGGCGTTGGAACTCTTTTATTTAATTATGTGTTAGATCAATTAAATCAAACGGATATCCAGCAGATAACAGTCAATGCGCATATAGGGGCTGTTCATTTTTATAAAAAATTAGGTTTTACTTCACAGAGTGAAGTGGACATATTCGAAGATCTGAAATTCATAAGAATGAAGAAGATGATCGAATAAAAAAAGCACCGATAGGTGCTTTCTTCAAACTTATAAGCGTTACTAACGGCTTTGAATCCATTGATCAGCACGATCACGTGCAGTACGAATTTGTTCTGGTGTCAGGTTGGCAGCCAAAGCCGTCTTTTTTGTCTCAGACATATTGATCACTTTATTATCTAACATGCCATCACGTGTAGAAAGCTCATACCATTGGTAAGCACTCATATAGTTTTTCTTTTGCTCTTCCATAACGGCTAAATTGAAGCTTGCACGATTGTCACCATGACTTGCTGCTTTTTCGAAGTATTGGCGAGCTAAGGTTTCATTTTTAGCAACACCAATACCGTCAGCATACATACGACCCACATTCAGCTGAGCAGATGAAATACCTTGATCGGCTGCTGCCTTATACCAAACGAAAGCTTGCTTTAGGTCTTTAGCAACATCTTTACCATGTTGATAATGTGTTGCCAGATAAAACTGGGCAGCCGGTTGACCTGCTCGAGCAGCTTTTTGGAGCTCCGATACAGGCATACGTGAATACTGTGCAGCTAGTGCAGAAGTTGATGGTTGTTGAGGTACATAATCTGCATGAACTTGGAAACTCAACAACCCTAGAAATAATGAAGTACCTAAGAATAACTTTTTCATAGAGCGCTCACTCGATAAATCGCGACCTCGCCAAACAAGTTCGGGATATGCTTGCTGAGCAAACTCCCTTGTTGATTCCCATTCACGGCTAAACGGTCAATAATTTTAATTTGATTCTCAGCACAAAGTGCTTCGAAATCCTTAAACGTGCACAGATGGATATTTGGAGTGTTATACCACATATAGGGTAAGGCATCCGAAACAGGCATTTTCCCTTTTAAAGCAAGGAAAGAGCGTGTTTTCCAGTGTGCAAAGTTAGGAAAAGTAATAATTGCTTGTTTCCCAACACGCACCATATCGCGCAAAAGCACATCAGGTGCATCTACAGCTTGCAAAGCTTGTGCCATGACAACATAGTCAAATGACTGGTCTGCAAAGCGTCCCAAACCGAGGTTCAAGTCTTGTTGGATGATATTTAACCCTCGACTGACTGCAATTGCAATCTTTTCTTGATCGATTTCTAATCCGTATGCACGAATGTTGTGCTTTTTGCTCATATGAGCCAGTAACTCACCATCGCCACAACCAAGATCTAAAATGCTTGAATCAGGTTTAATCCATTTTTCTGCAAGCTTCTGATCGATACGCATTACACGGTCTCCTTAGGGGTTGAAGCAAGATGGTCTACACCGCCTAAGAAAGCCCTTAAAGTTTTGACATATAAAGGGATAGGGAACAAGAACGAGTCATGACCTTGTTCTGCATCAATATCAACATAGCTCACAGGCTTATGATTGGTAATCAATGCATCCACAATCTCAACAGATCGGGAAGGAGAGAATCTCCAATCCGTAGTAAATGAAATCACAAGGAATTTACATTTTGTATTCGACATTGCTTTAACTAAAGATTGTTCATACTCACGAGAAGGATCGAAGTAATCCAAAGCTTTAGTCATGATCAAGTAGGTGTTCGCATCAAAGTTACGACTAAATTGTTCACCTTGATAGCGAAGATAACTTTCAACTTGGAATTCAACATCGAAACCATACATGAATTTGCCAGATTTTAAATCACGACCAAATTTTTGTTTCATGGCTTCTTCAGAAAGGTAGGTAATGTGACCTACCATCCGCGCTAGAATAAGGCCACGTTTAGGATAGCTGTCTTTTTCTAAATAGCGACCATGATGAAAATCAGGATCAGACAAAATGGATTGGCGCGCGACCTCATTAAACGCGATATTTTGCGCTGAAAGTTTAGGTGCACTGGCAATAATGACACAATTATTTAATCGGTCAGGATAATCTACAGACCACTGAAGTGCCTGCATGCCTCCCAAAGAGCCACCAATAATCGAGTGCCAAACAGTGATACCAAGACGATCAGACAGCATTGCTTGAGTTTTAACCCAATCGCGCACGGTCACTAATGGAAAATCTGGACCATAAGGACGATTTTCATTTTCAGGATTTGGGGAGGTTGGTCCTGTTGATCCGTTACAACCACCAATATTGTTTAATGCCACCACAAAAAATGTATTGGTATCAATTGCTTTGCCTGGCCCAATACAAGCATCCCACCAACCTGCTTTTTTATCATCTTCATGGTGATAACCAGCAGCATGATGATGACCAGAAAGCGCATGGCAGATCAAAATTGCATTAGATTTATCTGCATTGAGTGTGCCATAAGTTTCGACCATCAATTCGAAACGTGGTAAAACGCGGCCACATTCTAATGCGAGTGGTTCTTCAAATTGGAACTTTTGTGGAACAACAATGCCCACTGAGTCAGCTGGAAAAGACACAGGATAAATTCGCCTAAAATCTTAAGTATGAATAAATAAAAGGATACCACTTGAGGGTATCCTTCTAAAGTCATTTTCGTGCTAAATATTATTGCTAATATTTATACTGCCGCAGCGATCACTTGATCTGTGCTCAAAACACCTTGATCAATTAAACGATTTGTACATGCAATAATTCCTTCAATAGATGAAGTCACGATGTTGTCATGTACACCAGCACCGAATGCTGATTTACCTGTACCTTTGACTTGAAGTTCAATTAGTGCCAACGCTTTAGCATTTGCACCAGAACCAATGCTACGTTCTTCATAGTTCACAACATCGATTGGCAACTGTAAAGCATCTAAAATTGCAGAGATTGGTCCGTTGCCTTCACCACGTAGATGTTGAACTTGACCACCGACTTCAATATCTAATTCAATGACTTGATTGCCATTTTCATCAGATAATCGATAGTTTTTCGCGACATAATGTTTATCTTTCTGATTTACATATGTACTTTGGAATAAACTCCAAATTTGCTCAGCAGAAACTTCTACGCCTTCTTCGTCAGCTACCTGTTGCACGACTTGCGAGAACTCAATTTGTAAGCGACGTGGTAATACGACGTTGTAGTTCGACTCTAACAAGTATGCGATACCACCTTTACCTGATTGTGAATTGACACGAATGACTGCGTCATAATCACGTCCCAAATCTTTAGGATCAATTGGTAAGTAAGGCATGTCCCAAATTTCTTCGTTTTTCTGGAACTCAAAGCCTTTTTTAATCGCATCTTGGTGTGAGCCAGAAAATGCAGTAAATACTAAATCACCCGCATATGGATGACGTGGATGAACGGGTATACCTGTACATTCTTCAATAGTAGAAATGATTTCATTAATATTTGAAAAATCTAGATTTGGAGCGACACCTTGGGTATACATATTTAATGCAATCGCTGCAACGTCAACGTTACCTGTACGTTCACCATTACCAAATACACAACCTTCCACACGATCAGCACCAGCCATGATCGCTAACTCGGATGCTGCAATACCGCATCCACGGTCATTGTGACAGTGTACAGAAATAATAACACCATCGCGGCGTTGTAAGTTGCGATGCATCCATTCAACTTGGTCAGCGTAAATATGAGGTCCAGAAACTTCTACAGTCGCGGGTAAATTCAAGATAACTTTATTATCTGGGCGAGCATCCCAAATTTCAGTGACTGCATCACAGACATCTTTTGCAACTTCTAATTCAGTCGCGGTAAAGCATTCAGGAGAGTATTGGAACACCCATTCAGTTTCAGGATATTGCGCTGCATATTCTTTCACTTTTTGAGCCGCATTAACCGCTAAGGCTTTCGCACCCGCTACATCAACATTCAATACTTTTTGACGGAATGTTGGTGAGTTTGAATTATAGATATGCACAATTGCACGTTTTGCACCTTGTAATGATTCAAATGTACGTTGAATCAAGTGATCACGAGCTTGAACTAATACTTCGATATAGACATCATCTGGAATATGATTTTCTTCGATTAATTTACGGGTGAAGTCAAAATCAATCTGTGAGGCAGATGGAAATCCAATTTCGATATGTTTGAAACCAATTTTCACCAACATTTGGAACATCTTGAATTTTTGTTCGATGTTCATTGGTTCGAAAATAGCTTGGTTACCGTCACGAAGGTCGGTGCTCATCCAAATTGGCGCTTTATTAATTTCGTTATTTGGCCATTGACGGTCAGGTAAGTCTACACGTTGGTACATGCGACGGTATTTTTTGCTTGGATCAGCCAACATCATGAGATAACTCCTTTCATAGCACAACATGCTTGGGTCTTGTGTAAAGGCACTGCGCTATTTATATCGATTGTGTCTATTCTATCAATTTACAAGTGGCTTACTGCATCATTTTGCTGAATTCTCTAAAAATCTTTTGAATATATAGAGCTTAGCTATACCGTCACAGTGCTTGTAAATTCTTTCTTTTATTATAGTGCGATCTTCAAGAGAATTATTCCCTGATTTAGATCAAAGTATGATGAATGTGAAATTTTTTTTCATAATATAATGATAATTTAATAATTAATTTCATTATAAAAATTTAAGATGAAAAATAAATTACAGTTCTGCCCATTTTCGAATTAAATTGTGATAGAGGCTCGTGAGTTTGATGACTTGCTCATGTTGATCCCCTAATTCCATACGAAGTTGCTGAATAGATTGATCTAAAGTAAATAACATATGTCGATTTGAATCATCTCGAATCATACTTTGTATCCAAAAAAATGATGCCAAGCGACACCCCGATTGGATAGAAGTGACTTCATGTAAGCTAGTAGATGGATAAAGTATCAAATCTCCTGCAGGGAGTTTGACTTCGTGATATCCATAGGTATCTTCAATGACTAATTCACCGCCGTCATATTCGTGCGGATCACTCAAGAATAAGGTACAAGATAAATCTGTTCTCAAGCGTTCTTGTGAGCCTTGAACTCTGCGAATTGAATTGTCGACATGAAAACCGAATGATTGATGCTGTTCATAGCGATTAAACAGAGGGGGAATGATATCTAGTGGAATTGCTGCTGATAAGAATAAAGGATGTTGACCTAGGGATTCTAAAATAATATCACCTAGATGTTTGGTCAGGGGATGATCATTAGAAAGTTGCTGATTATGTTTCACTGTTGCAGAGAGTGTTCCAGCTGTTACCTTTCCATTGACCCAATCTACTTTAGACATTTCTTCACGAAAATATCGAACTTGTTCGGGGCTTAGAATATTTGGAATATGATGAATCACTACGATCACTCACTGCTTTAGGTGATGAAAAGCATAGCTCGTATAGAGCTATGCTGAAATGAAATTAAAACTTGAAATTTAAAGACAATACAGCATTTCGACCTTCAGCTTCAGTTGCATAATGTGAAGCATAAGCTTTCGTGAAATAACGTGTATCTGAGAGATTATTGACGTTCAATTGAAGATCAATATCTGAATTTACTTGATAGCGAGCCATGGCGTCATAACGAACATAGCCTGGTACAAATTTGGTATTTGCAGCATCTCCATACACTCGATCCATAGCTAAAACACCAGCACCTAATTGTAATTTAGGGAGAACTTGGTAAGTTGTCCACAAAGTGGCAGAGTGTTTTGCGACATTTTGGACTTGGTTACCATTAGTTGGGCTAGCCGAATAACTTCCATCGCTATTTTTGACATAACCTGCATCAACAATTTCACTATCTAAATATGTGTATCCTGCAGATAAAGCCCATTTATTTGTGATATTGCCGTTTAAGCCTAATTCAACGCCATCAACACGTGTCTCACCAATATTTCTTGTAAATCCATCACTATCTAAAGCGCGAGTATTTTCTTTTGCTGTACGGAAAATAGCAGCTGTAAGATTAATTCTGTTATTCAAAAGGTCCCATTTGGTTCCGATTTCATAGGTTTTGACTTCTTCAGGTTTGAGGTTGTTAATTGCTCTTGCTTGTGCATCAGTTGTATTGCGTCCTGGGACACTTAACCCTTCTGAACCATTACCAGCATCGATTCCAACGGGATTAGCTGAAGTCGCATAGCTTGCATAAATTGATCCATTTTCTCTTGGTTTAAAGGTTAATCCAGCTTGATAATTGAAGAAATCGTGTTTTGAATTATATTTTGTTCCTGCTTGAATTGCTGAAGTGCCTGAACCAGTATCTTGATTGTATTTCATTTCAGTTTCGAATTCATCCCAGCGAATACCAAGGTCAAGGAGCCACTGAGGATTAAGCTCAATATTATTTAGGGCATATACTGATTGTGTTTCAGATTTAATCTTCATGACATTTGGATTCGCTTGAACTTTACCTAGCCAAGCATCATTTGAATTGGGGTTATAAAGATCAGTACACCAACCATTTGAAATATTTAATGAGCATGCATTATTAGCACCACTACCGCCTATTAACGTGGTATTAGGGTCGGTTACAATGTTTGTGCCGCGTTCAGAATCTTGTTTACTGTATTCAGCACCCAAATTGAAATTATGTTTTATGATGCCTGTTTGGAATTTACCTGTTAATGCGAGTTGATCTGTAAAACTGTCAGTGTTTGTTAGGTTGGTATTTAGACGACGCCAAACTTTTCCATTTGCGACGTTGCCCTGACTGTCATCTGGTTGAGTCCATAAGTAATTATTTTTTGATTTGCTATAGACAGCAGTATTCGTCAAGCTTAGATTTTCGCTAAAATCGTGCTCTAGCTTAAGGGTCCCACTTTGATTTTCTTGCTTTTGAAAATCACGATTTAACCAACCGTAGTATGTACCCTGTTTAACATCAACGGGTGAGCCGACGGTCGCTTTTCTGTCAGTGTCGTATTTATATGGAATACCTGAATCTGGCTTATCATCAGACTTTAGGTAGTAGTAGGCTAGTGTCGCTCGAGTGGGCGTGTCTAACCCAAAGCTAATACTTGGTGCAATACCAGCACGTTCATATTCAGCGCCATTATGTTGTCCCGCTTTTTCATTCTGGTGACCCATTGCCACGACACGAGTCGCAATACCATTTCCAAAATCTTTATTTGCATCTAATGTGATACGTGCATAAGCATCAGTACCGCCAGCAACAGAGCCTTGGAAAGCATCTCCAGATTTGGCTAATTTGGAAATTAGGTTAATACTACCACCCGTAGAACCTCCACCACCTAAAGTAGAGGCGGAGCCTTTGGTGACTTCAACCTGTTCGACAGCAAACATTTCACGGTTTTGAGAAGTAGAGTTTCTTACACCGTCAACGTACATTGAACTTTCAGAGTTATAACCACGGATAAATGGACGGTCACCATTTGGGTTGCCACCTTCGCCCGCACCAAGTGTAATTCCTGGAACAGTTCTTAAAGCATCAGACAGCGTAGTCACTTGAGTATCTTGTATCTGTTTTTGAGAAATAACAGAGATTGATTTGGGAGTATCTAGTAGGGGAGCAACGTATTTAGCGTTTGAGGATTTGTCGACTTTAAATGACTGCTCTGATTGAGCCTCTGATTTAATTGTTTCTAAATGCGCTGTATCTTCTTGTGCAAAAGTTTGACCTGAAATAACAGCCAATGACGTTGCTATAGCAGATGAAACGATTTTTTTACGTGTTGTGATAAAGGCCATGTTTAACCTGATATGAATTTGTTTTCAGGTTGAGAATAATAATGATTCTTTTTTAGCTTTAACGGATCTTAAAATTGATATTTGCGATTTAAGTTAAACTAAATAACGGAAGCTTAAATGTAATAATGTAATATTATGTATATAAGTAAATGAATTTAAATAATATTGGAAAAATTAAAGTTTCTACATTTTTGTATGGCTATTTTTAATAGGGAATTTTATTAAAATAAAAAACCCTGCTAGCGCAGGGTTTTACTAGAGAGAATCGACCTAGAATTAGAAATTATATGAAACGGATAACCAATAATTGCGATCTGGAATATATGTACCTGCTGAACTGCTCGTAGTTTTTGTATATAGGAAAGCATTTACAGTATCACCAGATGTGTTGGTAAATGTTTTATATTCGCCAAAATCTTTATCTAAGAGATTGTTGATTCGAGCAGATAGGGTAACTTGGTTATTTACTTTGTAGGACGCACCTAAATTAAATAGTTCATATGCTTTAAGTTCATTATTAGTTACAGCCACCTCGCGTTGGGTATTTGTATTCGCATCAGGATCTGTAAAACGAGTACGTTTAGATTTATATTCAGCTTCTAACCAAGTAGAGAATTTGTCATTAACTAACCACGTACCAGTCATATTTATAGCATGGCGAGGAGTATTCTCAATTGGTTGACCTTTGTCTACACCTTTCGTAATTTCTGATTCTAGCCAAGTATAATTTGCTTTTAGATTGATATTCGGAGAAATATCATATTTTGCGCTTAGTTCAACACCATAACTTTCAGCTTCATCAGCATTGCCTTGGAAAGAGAAATTTTCTTGATATGAGAAATTACCAACAGTCATACAGTTTGCTGCTGGGATTTCTCCAGCAGGTCTTTCTGCCCAAATACAGTTATCGATGACATTAGCACCGGAGATAATGAGATCTGTAAACTGGGTATAGAAACCCGTAGCTGTTAGATTGAAGTTGGATAGGTTGTCATAAATGAAACCTAATTCATAGTTTGTTGTTTTTTCAGGTTTTAAATCAGGATTACCTAAAGTGACACTTTGACCTTGTGACCCAAAACCATTAATACCATCAGCTAAATCATTTGCTGTAGGTACTTTGTAGCCAGTACTCACACCACCTTTTAAGGTCCAATAATCATTTGTATTCCAAACGACATATGCTCGTGGTGTAAAATGACTACCAAAAGCACTATGGTCTTCATAACGGCCACCAAATGTTAATGCTAATGAGTCAGTTAGTGCCCACTCATCTTCTGCAAATACCGACCAAGAATCTTGTTTGAATTTAATATTACCTGCAGAGGCATCGACGGTTTCATTATCTTTATATTCAATACCAGTAGTTAATTTATGGTTAGAGATTGATGTAATAAGACGTGAGTCTATAGTTAAATCAGTATTTTCTAATTTACGATCACCTGTTCCATCTGAATAGTAGTTATATTCTGGTGCATTCCCTGCAGGAAGAATACGTCCTTTCTGCTCCGAAGTGACATGACTTGCAAAAGTTTTCCATTGGCCTATTGCTAAATCAGCATCGACACCCGCAGAGATGCGATCTCTTAAAAATTTAATTTCATCTCTATATGATGATAAACCCGAGATAGCATTATTTCTATAAGTATATTGTTCACCTAATCTTGAATCTTCATTATTGTAGCGTTGTTCTGAATGATCGAAGTCGACCCAAGAAGAAATACTATCATTAATATTATAAGTTAACTTTGTACCTACAGAATAATTGTTCGCTTCAACATTACGTGGGTCACGACCTTGATTTCCTTGATCTATATTTTTTGCAGGTGGAACCAATCGATCTGACTCATCACGGTTGAAAAATTCACCGCGTACTTGAATCCCGAGTTTATCTTGAATCAATGGGCCATTTACAACAGCACTTGTTTTCCAGTTGTTGCCAATGTCATTATTTTCTTGAATATTATGTTCAACAGAGACATTACCATTCCACTGATTACTTACCTTTTTTGTAATAATATTAATGATACCACCCATAGCATCTGAGCCATAAAGGGTTGACATTGGACCACGGATAACTTCTATTCTTTCAATAGATGCTAATGGTGGCATGAAGCTTGTACCGAACTCACCGAATCCATTAGGACCAATATTTCCTGCAGTGTTTTGACGCTGTCCATCAATAAGAATTAATGTGTATTCTTGGTTAAGGCCACGCATTTGAATGTTTAAACCACCAGTTTTACCTTGACCATTGCGGACATCAATACCTGGAATATCAGTTAGTGCATCAGCAATACTAGTGATGCCTTTTTTTTGTAAATCATCAGAGGTAATTACGCTAATCGATGCAGGTGCATTTTTAAGATCCTGCTCAAAACCCGCAGCAGAAACTACAATTGTAGAAAGTTGATGAGCACTATTTTCATTTGTCGTATTTGCAGATGTTACACCGCTAGACAAAGCGAATAATGCAACTGTAAGAGGTTGAAGCTTAAACTTACTCATATTATGTTCTTCCGCTGGTATGAGTGATGCTTGAGGGCATGATCAAATTTGATGCAAATATTAATGATAAACTTTATCATTTGCAATAAAAAACAAACAATAATTAAGAAATATGAATTGAATATGCTCAAACCTTGTGAGCAAAAAAACATTTACAGCTTTATAAAAAAGATGGTTTGAAAAAGGTATTTTGTATATCTTTGATTGTTGTCATATAATGTGGCACTTTAAAAATTGCAATTACTATTTCTATATCGAGGAAGCCATGCAAGTAACTTCTGAAGCGGTTTCGGGCGTAGCCCGTCGTTTAAATGTATCTGTACCGACGAGCCGTGTTAATGAGCAATTCGAAGCTCGTTTAAAACGTACTGCTAAAACAGTTAAGATCAACGGCTTCCGTCCAGGTAAAGTGCCTTTAAATGTTGTTCGTCGTGAATACGGCGCGAGCATTTACCAAGAAGTGGTAAATGATGTTATTCGTGACACAGTATTCGAAGCAATTCAACAAGAGAAAATCAATGCTGTAGGCATGCCTAACATTGAAAAAGTTGAAAACAAAGAAGATGCTTTAGTTTATGAAGCAACTGTTGAAGTTTACCCAGAAGTTTCAGTTAAGTTTGACGGTTTAGAAGTTGAACGTAAATCTACTGAAGTAAATGATAAAGATGTAGATCAAATGATCGAAAATCTTCAAAAGCAACGCGCGACTTGGACTGAAACAAAAGGCATGGCTAAAAAAGACATGCAAGTTACTTTTGATTTCGAAGGTTCTATTGACGGCGAAAAATTTGAAGGTGGTTCTGCTGAAGACTTCAAACTTGTATTAGGTTCTGGTCGTATGATCCCTGGCTTCGAAGACGGTATCGTTGGTATGAAGAAAGGCGAAGAGAAAGTAATTGATGTAACTTTCCCTGAAGATTACCAAGCAGAAAACCTTGCAGGTAAATCAGCTCAATTCAAAATCACAGTTAAGCTTGTTGAAAAACAAAAGCTTCCTGACGTAGATGCTGAATTCCTAAAAATCTTTGGTTTAACTGAAGAAGAAGGTGTTGAGAAGTTAAAAGCTGACGTTCGCAAAAATATGGAACGTGAAGTGAAAAACGGTCTTCGCAATCAAGTGAAAGGTGCAACTTTTGATGCGCTTGTAGCTGCAAATGAAATTGAAGTACCTGCATCTATGTTGTCTCAAGAAATTGACCGTCAACGTCAACAAATGATCCAACAGTTTACTCAACAGTTTGGTGCTCAAGGCGCTAAAGCATTTGATTCAAGCATGCTTCCAGATGAATTATTCAAAGAGCAAGCTGAAAAATCAGTAAAATTAGGTGTTTTGGTGAGCAGTATTCTTGCTGAAGCAAAAATCGAAGTTGATCAAGCACGTGTAGAAGCTTATATCGAAGATATGGCGACTTCTTATGAAGACCCTACAGAAGTTATTGAATACTTCAAAAATGATAAGCAACAACGTGCACAAATCGAAGCTGTTGTTTTAGAAGACCAAGTTGTAGATCACATCTTAGCGTCTGCTAAAGTAACTGATAAAGCTGTTAGCTATGAAGAATTGTTGAAAGAACAACAAGCTCGTCAACAAGGCTAATCGGTTATCCGAAGGAAGAGGCGCTTAACGCGCCTTTTTTCTTGTAAAAAATATGGATCAACTTGTCCTGTATTCACAAAGCCTAATCAAAAAATATCTGATATTTAATGGTGAATATTTTGCATTTTCGACAATTATCCCTCATATTGTGAAAATGTATTGAGTGACAAAAAATTTAGGAATAAATAACGTATGTATGTTCCAACAATTGATAATGCTTTGGTTCCAGTTGTCGTAGAGCAATCATCTCGTGGTGAGCGTTCTTTTGATATTTTCTCGCGTCTTTTACGCGAACGTGTAATTTTCTTAACGGGTGAAGTTGAAGACAATATGGCGAACTTAATCGTTGCGCAAATGTTGTTCTTAGAAGCTGAGAACCCAGAAAAAGATATTCATTTGTACATTAACTCACCTGGTGGTTCAGTGACTGCGGGTATGGCAATTTACGATACGATGCAATTCATCAAACCAGACGTCGTGACGTATTGCATGGGTCAAGCGGCATCAATGGGCGCTTTTTTATTGAATGCTGGTGCTAAGGGTAAACGTTACTGCTTAGAAAACGCTCGTGTTATGATTCATCAACCATTGGGTGGTTTCCGTGGTCAAGCCTCAGATATTGAAATTCATGCACGTGAAATTCTATTTATTAAAGAGCGTTTGAACCGTCTAATGGCTGAACACAGTGGCCAAGATTATGAAACTGTTGCACGTGATACAGACCGTGATAACTTTATGACCGCTCAAGCTGCAAAAGAATATGGTTTGGTCGATGAAGTTTTAACGAAACGTCCGCAACTTTAAGCTGTAAAGCATAGAAATTTATTTGGAGTGAAGATGTCTGAAAATCCTCAAGGACAAAAGCATTGTTCATTTTGCGGTAAAACGCAGTCTGAAGTGGGTAAACTCATTGCAGGCGAGGACGCTTACATTTGTAATGAATGTGTAGATGTATGCTTAGATTTAGTTCAGACGAGCCAGCAAGTCGAAACTGGTGAATGGGCAACTCGTCCATTACCTAAGCCGCATGAAATTCGTGCAGCTTTAGATCAATATGTGATTGGTCAAGACACTGCGAAAAAAACGCTCTCTGTTGCGGTATATAACCACTATAAACGTCTTAAAGTGACTCAATCAACTGCAAAGTCAGAAGATCGTGTAGAACTTGCTAAAAGCAATATCTTACTCATAGGACCAACAGGTTCGGGTAAGACTTTGTTGGCGCAAACTTTAGCGCGCTTATTAGATGTGCCATTTGCGATGGCTGATGCAACGACATTAACTGAAGCTGGTTATGTTGGTGAAGATGTTGAGAATATCGTTCAAAAATTGCTACAAAAAGCAGATTACGATGTTGAGAAAGCACAGAAGGGTATCATTTATATCGACGAGATCGATAAGATTACCCGTAAGTCTGAAAATCCTTCAATAACACGTGATGTTTCAGGTGAAGGTGTTCAACAAGCGCTTTTAAAAATGATCGAAGGCACGGTAGCTTCAATTCCACCTCAAGGTGGTCGTAAGCATCCACAGCAAGAGTTCATTCAAATTGATACGTCTAATATCCTGTTCATCTGCGGTGGTGCATTCTCTGGTTTGGAGCGTGTCGTGCAACAGCGTCAAGAAAAAGGTGGAATTGGTTTCACTGCTGACGTGAAGACTAAAGATGACTCTAAGAAGTTATCTGAATTATTTAGTCAGGTAGAAGCTGCCGATCTTGTGAAATTTGGTTTAATCCCTGAATTCATTGGTCGTCTGCCAGTGATTGCAACGCTCGAAGAATTGGACGAAGAAGCATTAATGCAAATTTTGACTGAACCAAAAAATGCATTAACCCGTCAGTATCAATACTTGTTCGAAATGGAAGATGTTGATCTATTATTTGAAGATTCAGCATTGCGAGCTGTTGCGAAAAAAGCACTTGAGCGTAATACAGGTGCACGTGGTTTACGTTCAATTCTTGAAAACGTCTTACTCGATACGATGTACGATTTACCAAGTCGCTCTGATATTGGTACTGTTGTGATCAATGAAGCTGTGATCAATGAAAATGCTGAACCAGAATATCGAGCTGAGCGCCAACCTAAACAAGAACAACAAGTTGAAGAAAAGGTCGATTTAAAGATTTTAGATACTAAATCTGCTTAATTGATTGTAATTCATCTGAAACGCGTAAAAAGTCCCACTTTTTGCGCGTTTTTTGTTTTTAATCTTGGATTGAGATGATAATCTAACGATAACAAAAACATGACATAGAATAAAAAGTATTCGTGATGAGGGATAATCATGCGATCAACCGTAGCAGTGTGTGCTTTGAGTCTGTTTCTTGTGGCATGTCAGACACATAAAGGGCTTAACGAAAATAATCAAACTCATGTGGTTTCAACGTTAAAACCGGTAGATTTTAGTGAGAAAAAAACTTTTGTATCTCAGAAGCTAGCTCAATATAAAGTTGCAGGATTTGAGCTGGGCTCATGGGTAAATCAAAAACCAGGACAGTTTTTCAGCCGTGTAAAACCTCAACATCAGCAAGCCGCAGTGTTGTATCTGTACCGTCCTGATAGTAAGTGGAATCGTCAGGAAATTATTGCACCGAGTTTTTTTCTAAATGGTAAGCGCATTCCGAGTTTAATCAGCAATCATTATTATTGGATAGAGCTGGCTGAAGGGGATTATCAACTTAGTATCAGTCGACCTTTAACTGTGATGCATTTTCAAAAACCTTTGGTTGCAAGTTTTAGTGTTAAAGCGGGGCAGCAGTATTTCTTAAAATATGAAGAAGAACAGTTTCGAGGTGGACCAAATGGTAGTGAAGATCTCCTCAGAGTTGGACCATTGATGCAAATGCCAACAAAACAGGCATTAAGAGAAATTGGCATGACTCAGTTGAAAACGCCTGGGCTTAACTATGTTGCCGTTATTCAACCGAACGGAACATTGCAAAAATCAAAAGAAAAAATTAAAAATAAAGAATATAAAGCCAGTGATGATGTGCGCTTAACAGAACCTTTTAAGATATATGATCCACGCACATGGTAACTCTGATTCAGCAGAATGGTTTTTAGCTTATTTCGAGTCAGTATGAATACTTTGTTTTTGTAGTTGTTCTAATTTCTTTTGGACTTCAGCAAAATTCTTTTCTGTAGATTGTAAAGAGCCTGCAAGTTGTTGATTCAGGATTTTCATGGATTCTTGAGCAACAAGTGGACCTTTATTTAAAATGGATTGACCTGTTGGAGAGGAATAAAAGTCGATCTGGGCTTGAACTTCTTGGGCATCATAGACATCTTTATAAATTTTGAGATAGATCGGTTTAAGTTTTTCCCAAGAAGTTTGCTTAATATTTTCTTGGTGAATTTTATCAGCCAGTTCATTGGCAATAACTTGTTGTTGTGGTGTTAATTTTTCGGCCTTAACAATATTTTGAACAATGCTATAGGCCTGTTGATCAATTTGAGGTCGGATTTGTTTAAGCGTACTTTGTAAGAGCTGATCTAAATTCAATACTTGTATGAGTTTTTCGATTTGTTGATCAGTCGCTTGAGCTGCCATAACCGCAGGTGAGCAGATCATGCATCCGCTCAAAAATAATGTTCTTAAAATTTTCATGAGTATTCTCGGTATAAAAAAGCACCCTAATGATAGAGTGCTTTTTGAACTTGAGACAAGTCGAATATTATTTATTGTGCAGCTGCATCTACAACTGGAATTTTACCAATTTTAGCCTGCCAAATTTTTGGTGCAGTTGCGTGAACTGATGTGCCGTTAACGTCTACTGCAACAGATACAGGCATATCTTTAACCACGAACTTATAGATTGCTTCCATACCTAAATCTTCAAAAGCGACAACTTCCGCTTCACGAATTGCTTTAGATACGAGATATGCAGCACCGCCTACAGCCATGAGGTAAGTTGCTTTATTGTCTTTGATTGCTTCAATCGCAGCAGGACCGCGGTCCGCTTTACCGATCATACCGAAAAGACCAGTTGCTTCTAAAACTTGACGTGTGAACTTATCCATACGTGTTGCAGTTGTTGGACCTGCAGGACCTACAACTTCGTCACCCACTGGATCAACAGGACCAACGTAGTAAATGAACTTACCTTTAAGGTCTACAGGAAGCTCTTCACCGTTGTTTAACATATCAACCATACGTTTGTGCGCAGCGTCACGACCTGTATAGATTGTACCGTTAAGAAGAAGCGTATCACCTGGTTTCCAAGAGTTCATTTCTTCTTGTGTGATGTTATCTAAGTCAACACGTTTAGAAGAAGATGAGTCCCAAGTGACTTCAGGATAGTCTTCAAGTTTAGGTGCAATAATATTCGCAACACCTGTACCGTCTAGTGTGAAGTGTGCGTGACGAGTCGCAGCACAGTTCGGGATCATACCGACTGGTTTACCCGCAGCGTGACAAGGGTAGTCTTTAATTTTGATGTCTAGAACAGTCGTTAAACCGCCAAGACCTTGTGCACCAATACCCAGCGCGTTTACTTTCTCGAAGATTTCGATACGAAGTTCTTCAAGTTTATTTTGTGGACCACGACGAAGAAGCTCGTCCATGTTGATCTCTTCCATCAATGCTTCTTTAGCAAGCATCATGGCTTTTTCAGCTGTACCACCGATACCAATACCGAGCATACCAGGAGGACACCAGCCTGCACCCATGGTTGGTACAGTTTTCAGTACCCAGTCCACGATTGAATCAGATGGGTTTAACATTGCAAGTTTAGATTTATTTTCTGAACCACCGCCTTTTGCTGCAACAGTGATATCTACTTTGTTACCTGGAACAAGTTTATGGTAGATCACAGCAGGGGTGTTGTCTTTCGTATTCTTACGGCCAAAAGCAGGATCAGCAAGTACAGATGCACGAAGTACGTTAGAGTTTTCTAAGTAACCTTGGCGAACACCTTCGTTAATCGCGTCGTCTAAGCTCATTGTTAAATCAAATTTAACGTCCATGCCCACTTCAACGAATACGTTGACGATACCAGTATCTTGACAGATCGGACGGTGACCTTCGGCACACATACGTGAATTGATTAAGATTTGTGCGATCGCATCTTTGGCAGCTTTGTTTTCTTCACGGTCATACGCACGACTCATTGCTTGGATGAAGTCTTGTGGATGATAGTAAGAAATGAACTGAAGCGCATCTTTAACGGATGTGATCAAGTCGTCTTGCTTGATAATAGTTGTCATACAAATATCTCTTGAGCGGGCTGATAGCTAGCGGGCTAAATTATAAGACAAAATGATTCAATTGTGGCTTTTTTGCTGAGGAATTGGGCGAAAGTTTAAGAGAGCAGATTCATTCATAGAAAAGTTAAAATTAATATTTGCTAATTAATTTTTTAGATGGAAATACGTTTACGTAATAAGTTGTTTAAGCTTTTTTATAAATAACAATAATTTTTTTCAAATTTATCTCATAATATTTATAGATTAAATGGGTGAAATTTCACTATTTTAGTCATCAATAATTCTAATACATTGACTTTGTGAAATTAAATTTTGTTAAGATTTTCAATAGAAAGTATTAAGTAAATATTTATATAATTAAAAATCAATATTATTTATATATTTCATAAAATCTAGAAGTTAATTAAATATGAAGTCAAGTGACGCTGGAGTCTTTCTGAGTTATGCCTATATCACAATGCAAAAGATGGGATTAAATGTAGAGCAAATTTTAGAAGATGTAGGATTGCCCGCACATTTGCCTGATAAGACAGTTCGCAGAGATAATTCATGTCAGTACCGATTTTGGAATACAGCGCAAAAAGTTTCTAATAACAGATATATTGGTTTACATGTAGGAGAGCATTTTCCTGTAATTAGAGGCTCATTGATTGAGTATCTATTTTTGAGTAGTTCGGGATTTAAAGTTGGACTAGAGAAAGCTTTAAATTACCAAAAATTACTTTCTTCAGCTTTTCATTTTAGCCTGTTCACAAATGGGCATGTTGCTGGAATTCAAGGGTTTAATCATCCTGTTCGGCATTATTTAGAGATTGTAATCAGTGTGATTTTAAAGTTTTTGAAATTCATTACAGATGATCAATTCCGCCCAATTAAAATTTATTTACCCTATGAATATGGTGCGACATTAATAGAATACAAGCGCGTATGGGGATGTGAAGTTGAGTTGGGCTGTCCAGATGGGAAAATTATATTTGATGCAGCGTTGTTGAATTTAAAATTTGACTGGTATGAGCCTGAATTATTTGCCATCCATGAAACTTATGCAAAACGTCAGATGAGACAGGTTGAAAAATATGAACTTATTTCTGATATAGAACAAATTCTAGCTGATGTTTTACTCGAATCAGGCAATGTTCAATTAAAGCATGTGGCAGACAAGTTAAATATGAAGGTCAACACCTTACGTGCATGTTTAACCGATATTGACACTTCTTTCGAGAAAATTCTAACTCATTATCGTATTCGGACTGCAAAGCAATTATTAGCATCCAAAGAGATTTCCATGTGTCATATTGTCAGCGTTCTCGGTTTCTCAGAGAGTTCTGTTTTTTCAAGAGCATTTAAACGTTGGACGGGTGAGACACCTTTGCAATACCGAAAAAGAAAAACTGCAGAAAATGATTCAATTGATACTTAAACTATATCATCTGAGTCAATTAAACTTATGCCAAATCCGTTACTTTAATTTGAGGTAGAACAGTTTTAATACTCTAAATGTTTACTAGGCTTTTGACACATTTAAGTTTTTAATGAAGTTCTAACCCTAATAAATCGAATTAAATTTTAAAATATTCAATTGCTTAAGAATTAATTTGATTTCATATTCAATTATTATTCAACCAATTTAAGGAGTTGAAAATGAGTTATGTAAAGACTAAAGACGGTGTTGAAATTTTTTATAAAGATTGGGGATCACGTGACGGTGAGGTTCTTTTTTTTCATCATGGGTGGCCTTTAAGTTCAGATGATTGGGATGCGCAAATACTTTACTTTTTAGACAAAGGTTACCGTGTAGTGGCGCATGACCGCCGTGGTCATGGACGATCTTCTCAAGTGTCTGAAGGTCATGATATGGATCATTATGCTGATGATGTTGCGGCTGTTGTAGAGCATTTGGGCATTAAAAAGGCGATTCATATTGGTCATTCAACAGGCGGTGGAGAGGTTGCACACTATATAGCAAGATATGGTGAGGAACGTGTCTCTAAAGCTGTTCTTGTGAGCTCTGTACCACCTTATATGGTGAAAACTGAAGATAATCCAAATGGATTGCCGAAAGCTGTTTTTGATGATATGCAGGCTCAGTTATTTAAAAATCGAGCTGAATTCTATTGTGCTGTACCTGAAGGTCCATTTTATGGCTTTAATCGTCCGAATGCGAAGCCGTCTGAACCAGTGATTCAAAATTGGTGGAGACAAGGGATGATGGGTTCTGCTAAAGCACACTATGATGGGATTGTGGCTTTCTCCCAAACTGATTTTAGAGAAGACCTTAAGAAAATTTCAGTGCCAGTATTAGTTTTACATGGTGATGATGACCAAATTGTTCCTCTTGATATTTCAGGAAAGTTATCGGCTGAATTGGTACAAAATGGAACTTTAAAGATTTATCCAGGTTATTCACATGGGATGCTCACTATTAATCCTGACGTGATTAATCCTGACCTTCTTGAATTTATTCAGAATTAATTTTAATTATTATAAAAAACAAGAACTCATCAGAGTTCTTGTTTTTTGAATACGATTTCAATAAACAAAATGATCCATAGGCATAACACCTCAGATTTATTAATTGACCTGAATATTTTTAAAAAACTTAGTCAAAAAAAACCCTAGCTCTTGCCATAATGGTTGCCCCTCTGTTAAATAAATTATTGACTTTGCTGATCTGCTTGAATAGCAGTGAGTGCAATAGTGAATACAATGTCATCAACCAAAGCACCTCGAGATAAGTCATTGACTGGCTTATTCAAACCTTGCAACATTGGTCCAACACTCACCACATTGGCAGAGCGCTGAACAGCTTTATAAGTGGTATTACCTGTATTAAGATCTGGGAAAATAAAGACATTGGCACGTCCAGCCACTTGAGAGTCAGGAGCCTTAGAACGTCCCACACTTTCGACAGATGCAGCATCATATTGAAGGGGGCCATCGATCAATAAATCTGGACGACGTTCTTTTGCGATGCGTGTTGCTTCAGCAACTTTTTCAACATCAGCACCTGTGCCAGATGTACCGGTTGAATATGAAATCATGGCAATACGTGGATCAATACCAAACGCTTTGGCTGAATCGGCAGATTGAATCGCGATTTCAGCAAGTTGCTCTGCATTAGGATCTGGATTGATTGCACAGTCACCATAAACATACACTTCATCTGGTAATAACATAAAGAAAACAGACGAAACTAAAGAGTAATCAGGTGCCGTTTTAATCAACTGAAATGCAGGGCGAACTGTATTGGCTGTGGTATGAACTGCACCTGAAACTAATCCATCCACTTGATCTAGTGCTAACATCATCGTTCCAAGAACCACTGTATCTTGTAACTGTTCTTTCGCTTGCAGTTCATTTAACTTGCCTTTACGCAACTCTACCATTGGCGCAATATAGTTGTCGCGGATGAGGTCTGGATCAATGATTTCTAAATCATCAGGTAATTCAATCCCTCGAGCTTTAGCTACATCTAAAACTGCTTCTGGTTTTGCTAGTAAGATACAGTGAGCAATACCACGTGATTGGCAGATCGCGGCTGCTTGAATCGTACGAGGTTCATCACCTTCAGGAAGAACAATTCTTTTCTTCGCTGCAATTGATTTTTGTACCAACTCATGACGGAATGCAGATGGAGAAAGACGTGGTTGGTATGAGCCATTCAGCAACTGCGTTACCCAATCCGCATCAATATGGCTAGATACAAATCGAGTGACTTGTTCAGCGCGAGCAGTATCATCTACAGGAATTTCATTGCTTAAATTAGCCAATTGAGTCGCTGTTTCAAAGGTACTCAGTGGTGTGTGTAAAATAGGTAAGCCCTGTTTTATCGCAGCTTGGCAGAAAGCCAGTACTTGTTGATTAGGCGCATAATGTTCAGTCAGTACTAAACCTGCAAGAGGAATACCATTGCTGCTTGCTAAACTACTTGCAAGTAATACATCAATACGATCTGATGCGCTAATAATCAGTTCACCTGCCGTGAATTTGTGCAGTTCGCGCTCGATATTTGAAGCGATCAAGCTACTATGCAGAACACGTCGTTGTGCAGCCTCACCTAAGTTAATCCATTCTGCTTGAATATGTTGCGCGATATCAGACATTCGCGGCACACTTAAAGTATTACTAAATGGTACTAATGCAATAACAGGAAGTTGTTCGGAACCAATCAGTGGATGTGTTTTTTGAATTTCCCCAACAAATTGTTGAGTCTCTTGTGTCAGACGAAGATTTGGATCAATGGTCACTGGAATCTGTGCAGACTCCTCGGACAGACCTTTGGTTCGCATGAAAAGCACACCAGCTGTTCGGTTGCTGTTTGCTCCACCAAAATTACGTAATTGGGTTTCTACTTTTTCTGCTGTATAGGTTGGTTGTTTGATATCAGCATTGCTCACAATGATGACTTTCGCATCTAGTGCCTGAGCAAGTTGAGCATTCAGTTCAGATGCAAAACTATCACGGCTGTTTGGAACTAACCCTTCCACAATAATAAGATCATGTTTTTTAGCAATTTGACGATGTAGACGAACAGCTTCTTCTAATAACTCATCACTTTCATCAGCATTTAATTGCTGAACTACATTTTGATATGAGATTGGTTCAACTGTTTCGTTCTGAGAAACATGGCGGAATAACGCTGTGGTGCGATCGAAATTTTCAGCATGTACTTCTTGTGAAAACGGCTTAACAAAACCAGCTTTTACACCTTGACACTCAAGTGCATAAATTAAGCCTAAACACGCTGATGTCAGACCTACACCTTCACCAGTTGGAACAAGTACAATTGTTTTCATATCATCAAAATCTATATCTAAAAATAAAAAAGAAATATGTAAATATGTCTGAGCGGGCGACTACTTAAGCAGTCGCGGTTTCAAGTTTAGACTTTTTTTCAGATGAATTCACATCTCCGATTTGATTCACCACATGTTCTGTTTCTTGTGCAATACGTCCTTCTTCATCTGTAGGAATGACCCAAATTTGCGGACCAGTACCTTTATCAATGCGACCTTCTGTACCGCGAGCTAATTGGTCATTTTTTTCTTTGCTAAAGTTAAAACCAAAATGTGGCAAATAAGATAATGTTTTTTCACGGATAAATGCTGAATTTTCACCAATACCACCTGTGAAGAATAAGCCATCAAGACGAGGTAAACCACAGCTGAGTGCTGCTAATGATTTAGCAAGACGATAGCAGAATACTTCAATAGCAAGTGCAGCATCTTCATTGCCTTCTTCTGAAGCTTCGATAAGTGTTCGCATATCGTTTGACAGGTTTGAAAGTCCTAATAAACCAGATTGGCTATTGAGCATTCTGTCAATTTTGTAAATGTCCCATCCTAGGTTTTTGGCTAAAAAATTATGTAAACTTGGGTCTACATCACCACTACGGGTACCCATCACTAAACCTTCGAGTGGCGTTAATCCCATAGAGGTATCAACACTTTTACCATTCCAAATTGCACAAGTAGAACTACCGTTGCCTAAATGAGCGGTGAGCCAACCACCTTCACGGAAACTACCAGCAAGCTCAGAACCACGATCTGATACATAGGCATGGCTCGTACCGTGGAATCCATAGCGGCGAACATTATGTTCAGTGTATAAAAATTTTGGTACCGCATAACGATAGGCATGCGCTGGCATTGTTTGATGGAACGCTGTATCAAACACTGCAACTTGCGGTAAGTCTGGGAACAAACGTTTAGTCGCTTCGATCCCAACGAGATGTGCAGGATTATGTAATGGAGCTAAAGGTGTTGCTTCACGGATTTTTTCAATAATTTCATCGGTGATTAACTCTGCTTGAGTTAAAGAACCACCATGTACAATACGATGACCAATGGCATCAGGCTTGTGATTCGCTAAGCGAGATAATCCAACTTCAAGTGCTTCTTTATGGTCTGCATTTGGAATACGAATATCAACTGGTTCGTTGCCTACAGTCACGCCTTTGATGCGCGCTTCTGGCGTACCTAAGTTTTCAGCAAGACCATGAATTCGGAAATCTTGATCTTTAAGTAATAATGCAAACTTGATCGAAGAAGAACCGCAATTGATGATAAGAACTGAATGAGGCATGGTGTGTTCCTTTACTGGCAATTTTAATATTTCGTTTGTTTTCTTCCAAATGAACAAAAAATGTTATTTCTTGATCGTGAAGCATTTGTATCATGCGTTTTTTTATTGTCCTAGATAGACTTTAGGTGATTAGACTTAAGCACTATCGACCACTAAGGCAATAATAATTAAAATTTATAGTCTTTCTTTATTCATTTATTAAATAAATGATGGTTATGTTTTAATTAAATTGTATGCGTAAAACATAGCATGTATTGTATTTTTTATATACCACTTCTGGTTTGTAATTGATTTAATTTATACGTTTTTTATTTCGTTATGAAGAGTTGAATCACTCAAAAACAAAGCCCTTTACTCAAAGGGCTTTGTTTTTTTAAGTTAGATTTATTGACGGATTTGGCCATCGCCTAAAACAATCCATTTTTGTGAGGTGAGTCCTTCTAATCCGACTGGACCTCTGGCATGAATTTTATCTGTTGAAATGCCGATTTCAGCACCTAAACCATATTCAAAACCATCAGCAAAACGAGTAGAGGCATTAACCATGACCGAACTTGAATCGACGCGAGTAAGGAATTTTCGGGCCGTGCTAAAGTTTTCAGTAATAATCGAATCAGTGTGATGCGATCCGTATTTATTGATATGCAAAATTGCTTCTTCAACGCCACTGACTACTTTAACCGCTAAAATAGGTCCTAGATATTCCTCATACCAGTCTTCTTCGGTCGCAGTTTTAATCTGTTCACCTAAAATTGCTTTGACTTTCAAGCAACCACGCAACTCAACTTGTTTTTCAGCATAAAGTTCAGCAATGCGAGGCAGAAAGTCATCAGCAACTTTTTCATCAACCAGCAGCGTTTCCATGGCATTACATACGCCATAGCGATGAGTTTTTGCATTTAACGCAATTGGCAATGCTTTTTGTAGATCTGCTTGGGCCTCAACGAAGACGTGACAGTTACCATCAAGATGTTTGATTACAGGAATAGTCGCTTCACGTGTAATACGTTCAATTAAGCCTTTGCCACCACGTGGAACAATAACGTCAACATACTCAGAGAGGGTAATCAATTGCCCAACTGCAGCACGATCTGCTGTATTGACAACTTGGACTGCGTTAACTGGTACACCAGCTTGCTCTAAACCTTTTTGAATTGCGGTAGCAATGGCTTTGTTTGACTCTAATGCCTCTGAACCACCGCGAAGAATGATGGCATTGCCAGACTTAATCGCTAAAGAGGCTGCTTCTAGAGTGACGTTAGGACGTGATTCATAAATCATACCTACGACACCTAAAGGCACTCGCATTTTTCCAAGCTGAATACCAGACGGGCGATAAGCTAGGTCAGTAATTTCACCAATGGGATCAATTAAACTGATGACATCTTTAAGACCTTGTAACATTCCACTGAAGCGTGTGGGTGTAAGTTCCAAACGATCGAGTAATGCGCTGTCTAAATTGTTTTCATGACCACGAGTCATGTCTAGTTTATTCGCAGCTAGAATTTGAGCTTGATGGTCTTCCAAAGCGGTATGGATTGCCGTCAAAGCATTATTTCGTTCAAAAGTCGAAGAGCCAGCCAAAAAGCGTGAAGCTTCACGCGCATTCTGACCGACGACTTGCATGTACTGTTCGATGGAGTCTTGCATAGCAGTTTAACTGATCATTTTAAAATCTCATTCAAATAGTAGCAGCGCAGATGACAACAATCTATGTTTATCATCGAAAAAAGCTAAGTTGATAAAACTTGTAACTATTTTTAGAACCTAACGGCAGTTAAAAAGATAAAAGGTGAATTCTTGCATTGCGCAGATTTCATGCATCTGTATAAAATGAAATGAATGTTAATTATGTTGCATAATCATAACGAATTGAGAGTATGATCAAATTAACGGCTGTGAAAACAAAACAATAAAGCCAAATGGAGATAAGGGAATGAATTCCATGATAAAAATGGAGCTTGAAGATTATTCAGCTGAAGACAGCACTCATTTTTTTGATCTGTACCATAAAAATAGTTTTAAAGAGCCGCCACGAACCACATGGATTGATGGCTGGAAAATTGAATATATGGCGATCGCATCGCCAGAAACACTGTACCAGACGCCAACGCTGATTGTCGGAGGCGCATTTCAAAATTTTAATTCATATAAATATTGCGTTGAACAGCTCTTCGAGAAAGGACCTGTTATTTTAATCGACTTACCATCTTTAGGTTCAAATCAACAAATCCACAATCGTGATACTGGAATTTCTGCTGGTACTCTAGAGCTACCAGAGCTTTCAAAAATGTTAGGTCAATGGTTGGATTTGGTGGAGATTAAGAAAGTCTCTGTCATGGGGATGTCATTAGGCTCTGTGGTTGCTTCCTGTTTTGCTCATTATCGCCCAGAACTGGTAGATCGATTGATTCTGATGGGCGTCATGCAGAAGACGCGTAAAAGCTGGCGTATGTTGCTTGAAGAGTCATTAATATTGATGCAAGAGCAACGTATGGATGAGTTTGGTCAGGCTGTCATTTTGTACTTGGTGAATCATGCAAAATTAGATCAAACGCGTATGTCTCCAACAGCTAAACGACTTTTTTATAAGCAGATGTCTGAGTTTGATATCGCTGAGCGTGAGCGATATGAAATCAACTGTAATCGTTTATTGCGTCTTTCCCATGTTCCAATTCCGATGTGTAAAACATTGGTCGCATGTGGTCAATTCGATAGTTTTACTTTGCCATTTGAGAATGCGAATTTTGCCTTGCAATGTCCTGATGTTGAGTTTGCAATGATTGCAAATGCGGATCATGTGCCTCAACTGCAACGCCGAAAAGAAACCATGAATCTTTTTACCAGTTTCTTAAAAGGCGAATCGATTCATAATCTAGATGGGATCATTTATTTAGATAAAGACCAAATGCAATCATTGGATCGCAGAGGGGAAGTTCGATTTGCCCTTAAAAATGCACATTCTGTTTTAATTCATCAAACAAATGCACAACGTTTTGAAGTTGAAATTAAAGACCTGAATTACTTTGGTGTATCATTCTTTTTGGATGATCCATCTCAAGTTGAAGTCTTACAGGAAGATGCTCGAAGTTTTGCAATTGAATTTGAGGATGAGCAAGGACATTTTGCTGTCGAATGTTTAATGTTCGATTTTATTGGAAATGAAGTAAGAGCATTATTCAAGCATGGTTATTTTGAAGTGGCTGATCGCTTACTTCAATTTATAGATACCCATAAACACAATGACAGCGTGGATTAGGCTGTCATTGAATTCATTTGAATCAAAAAATAGATACTTCGTAATATTGCTACGAACGAATCATTATTTTATTGCATGAATCATCCATACTAGATCACCAAGATGCTGATCTGTATCCATATTTTGATTCTTTTTTTCAAAATACAGTTGAGGTTGAATGACTTCAACTTCAGTAAAACCTGACAGTTTAAAAAAGTGCTGTACCTCTAAAGGGTCTTTAAAGTGGAAGGTAAATGCACTTCTTGAAGCGTATTTGAGTAATTTGCTGCTCGACCAAATTAAGTTAGCCAGTTTATGTTGCACAGGCTCGGGATAAAGGTCAGTTAAATAATGAAGCGTTTGGAATGGTTGACCAAAACGCACAATCGAATTCAGCAATTGTTTGAGTAAATCTTGATTAAAATAATTGATTAATCCTTCACTGATAATCACTAGCGGTCGTGTTGGGTCGAATTCGTCAAAAGCTGTTTTGAAATCATCCGTGAATAAGTCTGCTGATAAAACTTTAGGGCTTTCGGGATCGATTTTATTCAAAGCGGATTGTTTTGTGGTAGCCATGTCTGGTAAATCTAATTCGCGATAATCTATTTCGGGATAATGGGATCTAAACCACCAACCACGAGGTGAAAGTCCCGCTGCAATTTCTAAAATTTGCAGGTTTGGATATTGTTTGATTAATAATTTTAAGTGATCGTCTAATAATGTATGTCGTGTCTTCAGGGTTGAACGCATACTTCCACCGATAAACTTCTCAGCCATACTTTCAAAAGGGTGAGCGAATTGCACCAACGCTTTACCTTTCGAAGTCGCAAATGCTTCGTGAGAGATACCCATTTGGTACCAAATATAGCCAGTGTAGTGAGCAGTAAACGAAATATGACGGTGCTTTGATTGTTTTGATTGAGACATACACATCCTTGGCTATGATTATTATTGGATTGGTCAAGATAAAGGGAGCATTAGAATGCTCCCTGTATTATTAAAATGATTGTCTAAAATCTTCAATGACCTTTTTGACAGATTTCCATTCGTTGCCTAAGTCAAGTTGTTCACCAATGCGAATCTCTTGAATCTTACCGCGCATACGCTCTAAGCGTTCTTGGTTCGGCAATGGATAATTCTCTATGGCACTGAGCGCGACACATGCAGATTCCCGATTATTGCAGACTAAGCCCATATCACAGCCAGCTTCAAGCGCGGCTTTGATGCGAGCATCTGCACCACCTGCAACACAAGCTGCTTGCATACTTAAGTCATCAGAAAACAGGACACCGTCAAACTGAAGTGTTTCACGAAGTACTTTTTGAACCCAATACTGAGAAAAACCAGCAGGATTTGGATCTACTTTTTCATAAATCACATGTGCTGGCATGAGTGCGTCAAGTTGAGGTTGGAGTTGAATAAAGCTTTGCATATCTTGAGCTTCAATTTCAGCATAACTTCGTGTATCCACAGCTGCCGCAATATGTGAATCTGCTTTAACCGAGCCATGGCCAGGGAAGTGTTTCCCCGTGGTTGCCATACCAGCGCGTTTCATACCTTGCATAAAGGCTTGGGCTAAAGGGATGATATCTGAGATATTTTTAGCAAAAGCACGGTCACCAATAACATCGCTGATGTCGTTAAGGTCTAATACAGGTGCAAAGCTGAAATCGATCCCGACTGCAAGAACTTCGGTAGCCATGAGCCAACCGCATTGTTCAGCCAATTCAATTGATCGTTCTGGCTGACTTAAATAGAGCTCACCGAAACGTCCCATGGCAGGAAGGAGAGTGAAGCCTTGTTTTAAACGTTGTACGCGTCCGCCTTCTTGATCGACTGCAATTAAAATATCGGGACGAACTTGGCGCATATGATCCGTTAAGGCGCGAACTTGTTGAGGTGATTCAATATTTCTTCCAAACAAAATGACTCCACCAACTTGTGGAGATTGTAGGAGTTGAATATCTTCTTGATTAAGTGTTGTGCCCTCAATATCAAGCATCAATGCGCCAATCATAGTGGAATCCGTGATTCTAATTTTAAAAGAGAAAACAATACCCGAATTTTGCAATGATTTGCTACATTTTCTCCGTACAGATTATGATAAAACTATACGGCAGAAATAAAAAAGTTGTTTAAGGTTTTGAATATTAATATTTCTATCTGAAAACAATAGTGTAAATTTGGTTTATCCAAGGAAAGACAAATTCGTTATGAAACTTCAAACAATCGCTTGCGCGGTAGCCATTGCCACTGGTGGTTTATTTTTTGGTCATACAATTAATGTTGCGATCGCAGCGAATGAACCAGCGGTTCAACAGGTTCAGAATATAAAGCCCACACAAGAACAAGCTTTAGTTTCAAGACAATTAGCAACTTTGGTGGATCGTCAGCACTATTTAAATATGCGTTTAGATGCTACGACCTCACAACGTATTTTTGATATGTATATTGATAGTCTTGATCCTGACCATAGCCTTTTCTTGGCAGATGAAGTGGCAAACTATAAGAAAAAATACGGACCAACTTTTGGAGCGGTGCTCAAAGCGGGTAACCTTGAAGGACCTTATGCCATTCACGCTCAATATCGTGATCGTTTAAAGTCATTCTATGAGTTTATGTTGGCGGAGTTAAAAAAACCGCAAAACCTAAATCAACCTAATGTGTTTATCGAGTCTGATCGTGAAAAGGCTCCATTTTTCAAAAATAAAGCTGAGCAAGAAAATCAATGGCGCAAAATGCTGGTGTCTCAGTTAATCAATTTAACGATTGCTAAAGAAGAAGATTTGGCTAAGCAAAAAGCGCTGAAAGATGATCCTTCTTTAGCAGCAGGGCAAGATCTCACTTCAGCTGAAGATTTAACGCCAGTTCAGACTTTGACCAAGCGCTATATGCGTCAATTAGAACGTATGAAGCGTACAAAAAGCGATGACGTTTTAGAAAAAACGCTCAATGCTATGTTAGCGACTTATGACCCGCACAGTAATTATTTCCCACCAATCGATGCGATTGAGTTAAATCGTCAGACCACATTGCAGCTTGAGGGGATTGGTGTGTCGATCCGCCCAGAACGCGGGAATGAAGACTATACGCGTATCGAGACGATCGTAGATGGTGGTCCTGCGTTTAAGACAGGACAGGTTAAGTCTGGTGATCGTATTATTGGTGTCGCGCAAGACGGTGACAAAATGGTCGACGTCATTGGATGGACCAGTTCTGAAATCGTTGGATTGATCCGAGGTAAGCGTGGGACTAAAGTCACCATTAAATTGCTCGGACCTGGAGCATCTATGAGTCAGGCACGTACCGTAACTATCGTACGTGATGTGATTCAAGAAGAGGATGCAGGTGTACGTTCAAGAACAGTAGAAATTGTACGAGATGGCAAGAAACATAAAGTTGGGGTAGTCGAAATTCCATCGTTCTATTACAACTACCGTGCCCGTCGTGCTGGTGAAAGCTATCGTTCAGTATCTGAAGATACCAATAATGCATTGAAAAGTTTAGCTGCGCAAAATGTCGATGGCATTATCGTCGATCTTCGTAATAACCCTGGCGGTTCACTCGAAGAAGTGGCAAAAATGATTGGGCAAGTGATTAAATCTGGTCCAGTGGTTCAAATTCGGGATGGGAATGGTAACGTCAGTGTCTTCGAAGATCGTGATGGAGGCGCTCAAACCTACGCAGGTCCATTGGCTGTCATGGTGAATCTGGCTTCTGCATCAGCAAGTGAAATCTATTCAGCTGCTGTGCAGGATTATGGTCGTGGAATTGTGATTGGAAGTACTACGACAGGTAAGGGTACAGCTCAAGTTCAATTGGACAGCTTAGCGTATGGTCAAGCGACATTGACGCAACGAAAGTTTTACCGTGTTACTGGTGGAAGCACACAAAATAAAGGGGTTGTGCCTGATATTCAATTGGTTGATATCTACGATGAAGAGTTTGGGGAGCGTAAAGCTAAGAATGCTTTAGAGTGGGATACCATCCCTACAGCTCCTTTCAAACGTGAGGGAGAAGTGCAAGCATTTGTACCAAAATTAGCTGCTCATTCAAAACAGCGTGTTGCGAATGATATTCAATTTAAGTATCTAGAAGCGCGTAAAGCGATTTCGCAGAAAGCTAAAGAGAAAAAACAAATCGTGTTGGATATCGATCAACGTAAAGCTGAACTCATCGCTTTGGAAAAAGAAACGTTGGCAGAAGAAAACAAACGCCGTATAGCAATGGGTAAAACTGCTTATCCAAATTGGGAAAGTTATCAGGCGTCGATGGAAGCTTTGGCTGAATCGCGTGCTAAGATGAAAACTAATCAACGCCCACCTTTACCTGAAGAAGAGGCATTTGTCACTGAATCAGCTCATATCTTGCTCGATTACATTGCCTTGCAAAAATAAAAATATTTATTGTTAAGTTTTACTTAAAAATGGCGTATTTCGATACGCCATTTTTTATGGATCTCGCCGAAAAACAACTTGACGTTCAATGAGATGGTGATATTGTTGTAGGCGACAAATGCTCATTAAAAAGTTGAACCTTCTTACATTTATTTGCTGTACTTTTGGGGTTTAAATAAAATAAAAACAGGTTCAGGTACGGATAAGTCTCTATATGATTCATATGAGTTACGATTATGCAATGGTGGCGGGTTCTGCTGTGGCGGCAGTGATCGTCTGCTTTATTGCTATTTCATTTGAACAACTCATTAGTACCCACAAAAACCCAGTTGGTCAAAAAGTGCTGCTCGGTGTAAGTGGCATGATATTTGGTCTTGCGATTTGGGTCATGCATTTTGTTGGAATGCTGGCTTGTCATTTGCCCGAAGATCATAGTTTCGATGTAGGTTTGACGCTATTTTCTTATGTGATCGCAGCTCTCGCTTCAATTTTTGCCATATGGCTCACGACTAGATCTACACTTCCTTTAGCTAGATTGGTTTTGGGTGCACTTCTGATGGGTTTCGGTATTTCAGGTATGCACTATACTGGAATGGCGGGATTGATCGTTCCCAACTACATTATTCGTTATGACACCATTTTGGTGATTTTTTCTGTACTGATTGCTGTATGTGGTTCAGGATTGTCATTCTGGCTGATGTTTAAATATAAGCGTACCTATCACAATAAATTGGCATTCAAGCTTGCCGTGGCATTCATGATCGCTTTTAGTATTGTGGGAATGCATTATATTGGTATGGCGGCTGCGACTTTCCAACCCGTGGATGCCAAATATGCAGCATTGAATCAACTCCATGAAGGTCAAGGTTTATTACTTTTTGTCATTATATTTGTCACATGCTTAGTCTTGGTGGTCAGTTTTTTTGTCGCTATTTTAGAATTACGACTTGAAGAGAGAAATCAACAACTAATCAAAATGAATAAGGAATTGGAAAGCCTTGCCCTTCAAGATAATTTGACCAAACTTCCAAATCGACTTTTTTTGCTTGATTACACCACTTCATTATTTTCACTTCACCAATCTAAAGATCATAAAGTTGCATTCATTTATATTGATTTGGATCGTTTCAAGGCAGTAAATGATGCTTTTGGACATCATATTGGTGATCAGCTTTTAGTGAATTTAGCACATCGACTTCATGCATTACTCGAAAAAAACCAAAAATTAATTCGTATTGGTGGTGATGAGTTTTTATTGGTTGTTGAAGACTTTTCTACAGACCAAATTGATCAAGTTGCCAATCTAGTATTGAGTAAAATCCAAGAAGGATTTGTGATTTCGGGGAAGGAAATCAATATCTCAGCAAGTTTAGGTGTGGTCTATTATCCAGATCATGGTGCTGATTTACATGATTTGTTGGTGAATGCTGATGCTGCAATGCTGATGTCAAAAGAGCAAGGTCGCAATACTTATAGTGTGTTTAACTATTCATTAGATCAACAAGAAATCGCACGTAGCCAATCAAAACTTATCAATGATTTGTATCGTGCCGTTGAAGAACAACAATTCATTTTATTTTATCAGCCGAAATTCACAGCAGATTTTAAAATTTGTGGCGTTGAAGCTTTAATTCGTTGGAAGCATCCAAGTCTAGGACTTCTAGCACCGAATATGTTTATTGAGGGTGCGGAGCAAACAGGTCTTATTATTAAAATGGGCTACTGGGCTCTTGAACAAGCGTGTATACAGATTCAAGCTTGGCAAAAAAAGAAATTGCCTTTCTGTCCGATCGCTGTAAATTTATCAGCTGTACAATTTGAACATAAAGCGCTGGTAGATACATTAAGATGTTTAATCACGCAATACCAGATCGATCCAGCCCATTTAATTATTGAGATTACTGAATCGACAGCAATGCATCATATCGATGTCAGTATTCGTACTTTTGAGAGCCTACGTAATCTGGGGATTGGGCTTGCGATTGATGATTTTGGAACTGGTCATTCAAGCTTCTTATATTTAAAGAATCTCCCGGTAGATGAACTTAAAATTGACCGTGAATTTATTCGAAATCTTTCACCCAATACAAAAGATGAAATTATCTTAGAAAGTATTATTGTATTGGCTAAACGTTTAGGTTTGGTGGTGACAGCTGAGGGCGTTGAAACTCAAAAACAAGCCGATATCTTAAAACGTTTAGGTTGTCAGCAATTACAAGGCTATTTATTGGGTATGCCATTACCTGTGGATCGTTTAGAAAGCACATTTAAGAATTATTAACTTCTGGTCAGTTTCTGATTCATCACATTCACATTCGGTATTGATCTGCTACAATATCGCCAATTTTTATTTTGATCTTTTTTGATCTTCTAAACTGCATGTCTGCAGTAGGTGTTATTCATGAGCTTTAAGCAAGAGTTAGCGGAGCAAGTTGCTCAGCGACGTACATTTGCCATTATTTCCCACCCCGATGCGGGTAAAACTACAATGACGGAAAAGTTATTGTTGTGGGGGCAAGCGATCCAAGTTGCAGGTATGGTAAAAAGCCGTAAATCTGACCGTGCTGCGACATCAGATTGGATGGAAATGGAAAAAGAGCGTGGTATCTCGATCACGACCTCTGTGATGCAGTTCCCTTATAAAGACAAAATGATCAACCTGCTCGATACACCGGGGCATGAAGATTTCTCTGAAGATACATATCGTACCCTTACAGCCGTAGACTCAGCATTGATGGTGATTGATGGTGCGAAAGGTGTCGAAGATCGTACGATTAAATTGATGGACGTGTGTCGTATGCGTGACACACCGATTATTTCTTTCGTTAACAAAATGGACCGTGAAATTCGCGAGCCACTTGAACTACTCGATGAAATTGAAAACGTACTTAAGATTAAATGCGTACCTTTAACTTGGCCAATGGGTACAGGTAAAGATTTCGCAGGTGTATTTAACCTGATCGAAGAAAAGTTTTATGTTTATAAGGCTGGTTTTGGTTCAACCATTACCGATATCGAAATTCGTGACGGTTATGACCATGCTGACCTTCGTGAAAAAGTCGGTGAATTAGCTTGGGCTGCATTTGAAGAGTCACTAGAATTAGTTCAAATGGCAAATGAACCGCTTGATCGTGAAGAATTCTTGGCAGGGCGTCAAACTCCAGTATTGTTTGGTACAGCGTTGGGTAACTTTGGTGTAGACCATGTCTTAAATGCATTTAGTGAATATGCACCACCACCAAAAGCACATCCTACCCAAGACCGTAAAGTTGAAGCGACTGAAGAGGGTTTCTCTGGTTTTGTCTTTAAAATTCAAGCCAATATGGATCCTAAACACCGCGATCGTATTGCTTTCATGCGTATCTGTTCAGGCAAATATGAAAAAGGCTTGAAAATGAAGCATGTACGTATTGGGAAAGATGTGCGTATTTCAGATGCATTAACTTTCTTGGCAGGTGATCGTCAGCATTTAGAAGAGGCATGGCCAGGTGACATTATTGGTTTACATAACCATGGTACGATTCAAATTGGCGATACTTTCACTTCGGGTGAAAACTTGCAATTCACAGGTATTCCTCACTTCGCTCCTGAAATGTTTCGCCGTGTTCGTTTAAAAGATCCTTTAAAATCTAAGCAACTTCAAAAAGGTTTAAAAGAGCTTTCAGAAGAAGGTGCAACTCAGGTATTTATGCCACAAAACAGTAATGATCTTATTGTCGGTGCTGTGGGTGTTCTTCAATTTGAAGTTGTTGCTTATCGTTTAAAAGAAGAATACAAAGTAGATTGTATTTACGAGCCTGTGAGCATTAACACTGTTCGTTGGGTTTCATGTCCAGATGAGAAAAAATTTAATGAATTTAAGAAAAAAGCACATGATCAACTTTCAGTTGATGGTGGTGGGCATTTAACGTACTTAGCACCTAGCCGTGTCAATTTACAATTAATGCAAGAGCGTTATCCTGATATTGTTTTCCGTAATACGCGTGAACATTAATTTTGCTTGAAAATGTAAAACAGCTTCCTCGTGAAGCTGTTTTTGTATCAGAATAGCCAATGCTTTAATTTTGGTTGATTCTTGTGATTACTCTAAATTTACAAAAAAAACGATTGCGTATTCTTCTTGCTACCTTAGTCATTGGGGTGGCATCTTGTGAAAAACAACCAGAGTCTACGGCACAAAAGTCAGGGCAGTCAGCCCAAGTTAAAAACGCTGATGTGTTACCATACTTAAATGATGACGCGTTTCAAGTTGAAATAAAGAGCGAAAATTGTACAAAATCGGTCTGCGAAAAAATTGAAATTTTAAGTCTAAAAACCGCAGATCAGTGGGTCAATCAACAGCTTAACAACCATTTGGCTTTTGTGATTCAAGATCAAATCAATGAAAAAGAAAAATTAAGTTTGGATCAAGCCATCGAAACCTATATGAGTCGCTCTGAATCATGGAAGAAGGAGTTTTCACTGAATCAGCCTTATGAGTTGGATATACTGACGCAAGTCGCCACCCAACGAAATCAATATGTGTTGATCCAATTCATTGTTAACACAAAACAAGCTGAAGTGATCGTTAAAGATCGTGGTTACTTTATGGTATTGGATCGAAAGCAGAAAAAAGTTTTACAGTTGCAGGATGTGATTCAAAAGAACCAAATAAATGATTTTGAAAGAATACTTCAGATGTCCTATCAAAAATGGTTAAAGGCCCAGAGCAGTGAAGTGAGAAGTATCGCTCCAGTGAATCTTAGCTGGAAAAATCAGGAGTGGTTCTTTGATGGTGAAGGGATTGGTGTTCATATTCGCGCGAATGAAATTGTCAAAGGTGGTGAGCAATTTGATATCTATTTGAATCATGCTCAAACCAAGCAAGTAGTTGTGCCGCAGATCTTCCAAAAGATGTTTTGAAATATTACAAATATTGTAATGTAGCATATACAATTGCAGTTAAACCCATACAAACGAAGCTTGAGCTATCAATTTCATCGGGTTAGGCTTAAATCAATGATAAGTGACCGTTTCTCCTCAAGGTTGTGAGATGTTAAAAAATAAAATAGTTTGGACTGTATCTGTACTTACTGCCGCAATTACGCTGAGCGCATGTCAGCCAAAAGGGGATGGGCCTAAAGAATCACCTGACGCTCAAACTCAAGCAGCATCGGAAGTTGAGGTACTCATGCTTCAGGGCGAAACTGAAAAAGTGCCTGTTCGGTTAGTAGAGTGTGATGGTAACAATTGTCCAGAAATTTCAATTGATCGATTGAGAACGAATCAATTTGTGTTAGATGGCTTGATTGACCAAGCGATTATCAAAAATTTACAAGAAACGCTAGAGTTGTTCGAACCTGAGCAGACGCTGTCTAAAGACAAAGATACTCAAGCTGCCAGTGAAGTTGTTGAGTATAAAACTGCAGCGCAGTTACTTGCAGAGCAGATTCAGCCCTATATTGATAACTTTGTGGGTTTAGATAAAGAGTTAAAGCACTTGGGGGTTGGACATCAAATTAGTTTGAGTATTAGTCCTAAAATTTTAAATTCACAAGGACCACTTGCAACCGTCGTATTGAATACGAGTAACTATTTAGGAGGTGCACATGGTTCTTCTTCACAAACTTACTTTAATTTTGATTTGAAACAGCAGAAACAAGTGTCACTAGATCAAATTTTAGTGAAAGACCAAAAGAATAAATTAAATCAATTGGCCCATGATGAATTTAAAAAATGGGTCATAGATTCGCAGTTAGCAGATAACGTTGAAGAGTATGAAGAGGCTTGGAAATTTAAACTCACTGATAATTATTATTTGGGTAAGAAGGGTTTAATTCTTCAATACGGTGAATATGAAATTGGTCCTTATGTGGTGGGTTTGCCAAGACTTACGATTCCTTATGAAAAGCTACAGGGTGTGATTAAACCTGAAATGCTGGAGGCTGTTCATTCTTCGGTTCAAGTTGCTGTACCTCAAGCTGCAGGTGAAGCAAAATAACATGTCCATGCCACGTTTGTTTGATACGCATACGCACTTTGATGTAGAAGATTTTGACTTCGATCGTGAGCAACTTGCGTATCAGGCTAAACAGAAGGGAGTGGATGCCCTTGTACTGATCGGGTTTCAACACCAACGCTTTAATACATTGATTGAAACACACCATTGGTTAAATGGTTTAGATCAGGCACCGAGGAGTTATCTCGCTCCAGGTCTACATCCTTTTTATATCGAACAACATCAGCCTCATCATCTAGACGATTTAAAAAAAATTCTTGAAGTACAACAATGCATCGCCGTTGGTGAAATTGGTTTAGATACTTTTCTCAAGCAACATAAGCAGCCGGAAGTTTTCGCTAAGCAACAGGATTTTTTTGCGCAACAACTCGATTTGGCTCAACAATTTAAGCTTCCTGTGCTGTTACATATTCGCAAATCTCATGCTGAAGTATTAAGACTGTTAAAAGCAAAGCAATTTGTTCACGGTGGTATTGCCCACGCATTTAGTGGAGGGGTAGAAGAAGCGAAGGCATTTATTCAACTTGGATTTAAGTTAGGTATCACGGGACAGATTACCAATCCCAATGCTAAAAAATTACACCAAATAGTTCAGTATGTTGGCATTGAGCATCTGGTCATTGAAACAGACTGTCCTGATATGACGCCATTATGTTGTCAAACTTCAACTGAACACCGAACCCGTAATACCCCACAGAATTTAATTTATGTTTTAGATGGTTTGGCACATAGTCTAAATACGAGAATCGAAAACATTGCGCAATGTGTTTGGGAGAATAGTGTGTCTGCACTCAACCTAAAAAATGAACTGAAATTGTCGTGAGTTCAAAACTCTCTATTCCTCTGAAGTTTTGCTAAAATACGCCTTTTCCAAATAGTGTTAGAGCAATATGACTGACTTAGTTCATGATGATGAATATGAACGCCGTTTTACCGGTGTAGCCAAAATTTATGGCGAAGAAAATTTTCAGCATTATGAAAACAGTCATGTCATGGTGATCGGTATTGGCGGTGTTGGCTCTTGGGCTGTCGAAGCTTTGGCTAGAACAGGTTTGGGCGAGCTCACATTAGTGGATATGGATTCTGTTGCAGCATCAAATATTAATCGTCAGTTACCTGCGATGACATCAACATTAGGTCATGAAAAAATTGAAGTGATGGCAGAGCGTTGTCGCCAAATCAATCCACGTATAAAAATCAATTTAATTGATGATTATCTAACGCCTGAAAATGTAACGGAGATTTTGAGTTCAAATCCAGATGTTGTGTTGGATTGCATTGATGATGTCAAAGCAAAACTCGCATTGATGCTACATTGTCGTTTCAATAAAGTCCCCTTGATTGTATCTGGTGGTGCTGGTGGTAAGTTAGATCCACTCAAAATTCGGGTCGCAGATTTGTCAAAAACAGAATACGACCCGATGCTGGCAAAATTAAGAAGTCAGCTACGCTCAAAAGGTATCTGTAAAAAGCCGAAAGAGAAGTTCGGTATCACCTGTATTTATTCGGTGGATAATCCTTTTTCGAATGCTGATGTTTGTGCGAGTGCTGGGTTAAGATGTGGTGGTTATGGTTCAGCCGTGGTGGTGACATCAAGTTTTGCAATGGTAGCTGTGGCTGAAGTGTTAAAACGATTAGATTCGATTCAAGCAAAACAAGCCTAAAAGTGATTATCAAAAAAGGTCTCTATCAAGAGACCTTTTTTACGGATTATATTGGTTTATTCAGCATTGATTTTTAAGCTTTCTTGTTCAGCATGTCTTTGAATGGCTTGTTGCATACCGATTAAGGCATTTTCAATATCTTTTAATGTTTTCGCGTTACCCCCGCTCAGGGCTTGTCGCCATTTTCGTGCACCAGGAAGGTTTTGAAATAAGCCTAAAATATGACGTGTAATCACTGAAAGTGGCGCACCATCAGCTAAACGTTTTGCAATATATGGCATCATTTCCTGCATGATCTCAAAACGATCAGGTGCTGACAAATTCCATAATTGTCCTAGTTCAGCCAGTAGATAAGGATTGTGATAAGCCTCACGACCAATCATGACACCATCCACATGTTGTAAGTGTTGTTGAGTTTCAGCAAATGTTTTGATCCCACCATTGATTTCGATCAATAGTTCTGGGCGATCTTGCTTTAAACGATAGACATCTTCATAACGTAAAGGTGGAATGTCTCGATTCTCTTTTGGTGACAAACCTTGTAGTAAAGCAATGCGTGCATGCACGATAAAATTTTGACATCCCGTTTTTGCAACGGTATCGACAAAATGCAGCATCTCCTCATACGATTGCATATCATCGATGCCGATTCGGTGTTTTACCGTGACGGGAATATCAACTGCATTTTGCATTTCAGCAATACATTCAGCAACCAGCTCAGGCTCAGCCATGAGGCAAGCACCAATTTTATTGTTTTGAACACGATCACTAGGGCAACCAACATTTAAATTGATTTCATCATAGCCCCAATCTTGAGCCATTTTAGAACAGGTTGCGAGGTCTTTAGGATTTGATCCACCAAGCTGTAACACAATAGGGTGTTCTTCTTTGCTGTAATCTAAATGACGGGCTGCATCGCCAAATAAAATTGCGCCTGTGGTCACCATCTCTGTGTACATGATGATATTTGGATTGAATAGACGTGCAAAAAAGCGGTAATCACGGGTCGTCCAATCCATCATGGGGGCGACGGAAATTCGAGGCTGTAAGGATTGGATATAAGACATGGTGAAACCTAGATTGAGTAAAGCGTGAAAAGCTCGGCATCTTACCATAATTTAAAAAATGGTTCATTGAGGCGTAATTAAGATTGGAAGAGATGATGTATTGAAGATAATCAATAACCTCTCATACCTTACTGAGTAAACCTTGATTAATTTTACCTTACTAATCTAAACTTTAATGTTCATTTAAAGACAATATTCGCTTTTTAAGCCCTTTTACAATAAACTTAGCTGCTTGAGTTTGACTCTGGATAAAACCATTATATTTTGGCAAATCATCAGCTACATCTTGCACACGGCGATGGTAAAAAATATGCATATTTTCAGGGGGAACTTGCGAGAAGTCTTTTAAGTTCCATTTAGGAATAAATACCAACTGATCTAATATTCCAAATTCAATAGAAGGGGACTGACATTGTTTGCATATCCCACGACGGATATTGGGTGGTGACTTCAAACGTTTAAAAGTAGTCTGTTTAATATTTAAATCACAAACATCTTGTTTCAAGAATACTAAAACATCTGAAAATGCCTTACCTGTATATTCTTGGCAAACTTGGCAGTGACAAATAAAATGTGCGATGGGTGCATGAGAAAAGCGAAAAGTATTTGCGCCACAAGAACAACTTGCTTCAACATTGAAAGGCATGTGATTTAAATTTGACATAAAACTTCCTTGTTTAAGATCTATTCATAGATGAAATTAAAATTTTAAAGTTCGATTGAGTATCACGCAGGATGAATAAGGGACTCTGATCAAGTTTGAGCTCCATAGTAAAAAAATCGCTGAGCACTGATATCGTATAGGAATTAAAGAATACCTAAAGTGCACTGATATCAGATCCGATCTTTTTTGGGTCGACCAAAATTTTAGCGTGTTGTTCAGGATCACCTAAGGCCTGAAAAGCATCTTTAACTCCTGCAAGACCTACAACCCCCGTTATCAGAGGAGAACAATCAATTTGACCTTCAGCGATCATATGGAGCGCATCTCTGAAGTCAAGTGGCGTATAACCAATCACAAACTGGATTTCGATTTCTTTGTTTAAAGCCAAAGCGGGTTCGATGCTTTCGGATTGCATACATACACCCACACCGATAATTTTAGAAAATAATGGCGCACCGTTAATAATCTGTTGAAGGATGCCTGGTATCCCGACACATTCAAAAATCACAGGACGTTTGGGTAAAGCACCTAATTTGTCAGCCATACGCCACGCATGCCACCATGGAATATGCATAGACTGAATCTTTTCAAAAATACCGATTCCATAGTTAATCGCTTCAGAAGCATCACCCAATAAACCGTATTCTTTCCAACTCTCAAAAGGCGATGATTGTTTAGGATCAATGACGACATCTGCACCACAAAGTTGAGCCAGTCTACGGCGATTTGGTGAAAAGTCACTGGCAATAATTTTTTTCACACCAATCGCTTTGAGCATTAAAATGACACCTAAGCCTACTGGACCACAACCAATAACAATTGCGGGTTCTGATTTCTTTATTCTGCTCCGACGTACTGCATGTAAAGCTACCGCCATTGGCTCGGTCATTGCCGCAAGATCGGGATGTAATCCATTTGGCACCGCAAACATGAGTTGAGATTGCACCAAGATTTGTTCGGCATAACCACCAGAAGCTTGAGGGGAAAGACCAGTCGCTTGATAACCCCACTGATCAACTTTCAATAGTGGCATCGCACAAACTAAGGTATCTGTTTTAAATTTTTTTCTAGTTTTAGGACCATAATCTAGAACACGACCGCAAAATTCATGCCCCATGACAAAACGGTCTGTTGACTTTGCAACACCTTTTAGACCCACTTTAGCTGTAAGTTCATGCATGTGGTCACAACTATGTTGCATATGTAAATCACTGCCACAAATACCACATCGCACAACTTCTAATAAAGTTTGTCCTTGTGATGGTGTTAGATGGCTGACATCTTCAAGTGTTAATTCATTTTGATGACATACAACAGCTTTCATTCTTGTCCACGAATATTTTTTATAATGATAGTGAACAGTGTGTGTGATTACGCACAAGAGATACACAGCTTTAGAGGACTGAATGATGACTGCAGAGGCTAAATTATTGAAAAAGCCTCCATTTATAGAGGCTTAACATGCATATTTTATGAGTTAACTGAGTTGGGTTCGATGATAACGTTGATCCACTAGCGTGAATAGTGCCGTACAACTGACCAGGATTAATCCTACGATACACGCCATTGCCCATCCACCATGATCCCAAGCATAAATTCCTAGCGCGGAACCACTTGCGCCACCAATAAAATAGCTGGTCATATAAAGTGAATTTACACGAGATTTAGCATCCGGTCTTAAATTAAAAATCACATTCTGGTTGCTACTATGCACCAATGCTAGACCGAGATTCATCAGTCCAAAACCGATGATATAGCAACTTAAATAGAATGCACCTAAATAAAGGAATATCCATGCGCTACCTAGGATTAAAATGCCAAACCAAGTGATTTGTTTGACGTAACCACGATCGGCGATCTTACCAATTTTCTTGGTGGACAAGGCGCCAAATACGCCAACCAGAGTGACTAAACCCACCATGACATCTTCAAGAGAAAAAGAGGATTTAAGTAAAATAGAAATGGTGGAGAAGAGGATGCTCATCGTTGCAAATGCAAAGGCACCAATGATAGAGCGATAGATTAAACGAGGCTCTTCTTTAAGTAGCACCCCCATGGATTTAAATACAGCAAAATAACTAATTTTAGAGCTAGGAATATAAGGCAGACGAATATTAAGTACCACAGCGACCATTAACATCAAAATTCCACTGACGATATAAATGAGCTGCCAATTAAATAAGTTGGATAACAAGCCAGCTAAACTGGTCGAAATCAAAATACCGACCAATAATCCGCTCATCAGTAACCCGACAACTTCGCCTGTTCGTTCTGGTCGAACCGCCATCGTGGCAAACGGAATCAAAATTTGTGCTGCAACCGAGAAAAGCCCAGTGATAATTGTGCCAGCCCATAACATATAAAGGTTGAGCGAAAAAGCACAAATAAATAATCCCACTGCTGCAAAGAACATTAAAAATGGGATTAATTTCGTTTTATTGAGAATATCACCAAGTGGTACGATAAAAAGCAGTCCGACAGCATAAGAGACTTGAGCCAAAGTAACAGTTAATGCCACATCTGTTGCAGGGGCATTAAAGTAAAGTTGAACAGAGTGAATTAAGGGCTGCGAATAATAATTAGCGCCTGCACAAATACCACAAGCAATGGCCATCAACCAAAGTAAAGCAGTGTCATTCGTGATGTCTTTTTTATTTAAATCGTCAAGATCGTTATACATGAATAAATGGCTCAGTGGATGAGGAGCAGTAAGCTGTGGCTTCGATTTCAATTTGCATGGCGTCTAATGCCAAGCGAGATACAGGGATTAGTGTGCATGCTGGGAAATTTTGATCTTTCCATATTGTATTCATTTTCAGATTTAACAGGTGATGTTTTTGTTGGTCAAAATTGACAATCAAAACGCTTAGAACAGCAATGTTATAAAAGTCGATATGTGTATAGCTGAGAGCGATTTTGAGATTTTCGAAGACTTGGTTGAGTTGTTCTGAATAATCAGTGGAATAATGTCCTTCGGCATTTTCACCACCTTGACCTGATATATGAACGACTGTGTTGAAGTGTTTGACCTCACAGATGTGGCTATATCCAAGTTGCCTTGGAGAATAAAGCTGAGGCGGATTTTTAGTGGTTAAACTAAACGTTGGCTTATTTGGTTTTGTCATTCTATCTTCTCTGGATTAAGCTTAGAAAAGAATTATGAAAGCTCAACTTAACTTGAGGTCAAGAGCATGGAAGAACAAAAATTACAACAGTGGCTTAGTATAGGCGCGTTAGCTGCTCGAAGTGGTGTATCGGTCGCAGCACTCAGATTTTATGAAGACAAAGCACTTATTTGGAGTGTGCGGACGGAAGGAAATCAACGGCGATATCCACGATATATGCTGAGAAGGATTGCTATCATCAAAGTGGCACAGCAGGTTGGGATTTCACTCTCTGAAGTGAAGCAAGCATTTAACATACTCCCTAAGAATAAAACCGCGACTAAATCAGATTGGACCGCATTATCGAGTGCATGGCAAAAAATTTTAGATCAAAAAATCTTAAATATGCTTCAACTTCGTCAACAACTGGATTGGTGCATTGGTTGTGGGTGCTTATCTTTAACTGAATGCCCACTAAGAAATGAAAATGATCAAATGGGGTCTACATCGTCGGGTTCCCACTTTGTTCCACTCGACATTAAATTTGACGATGATCAAGGGAAAATAGAAATTCACTATGAAGACTAAGTTTCATCGTGAAGCCATTATTTTGAAATTTGAACTGTGAGGTTAATGTTGTCTTTATTTCAGTTTAGTTTTGGAAAGCGTAATCATCATCACACCCAATATATTCAGCGCACAACCAAACCATTGAATCATATTCATTGATTCCCCTAAAAAGATAGTTGCCAATATAATGGTCAGAATTGGACCAAGTGAACCAATCATGGCTGTTTGAGAAGCACCTAAACGAGCAATACTTTGCGCAATGAGAATAGTTGGAATCACCGTTACCCCAATACCTAATGCAACACCATATCCGATTATTTCTATAGGTTGTTGAAGGATATTGGATATAGGACTTGGCTGAGCAATAAAGTAGTGAAGAATCGTCCCTAAGCAGGCGATAGACATTGCTAAGCCCGTAAAATTCCACGATCCAAATTTTTGGATTAATTTTGGAGTCATCAATAGATAACTCGCAAAGCAAATCGCGCTTGCGAAAACTAAACTCACACCTAGCCAAAAATTACTTTCATGAGGCACATTGCTTTGTTCTTGGAGCATCACTATAAGCGTGCCGCCATAACTTAGTCCAATCGCAAAAATAGTCTTCATTGAAAGAGGATGTTTGAAAATTACACTTGATGCAATTACTGTCATGGTGGGATATAGAAATAGGATAATACGCTCCAAAGAGGCACTGATGTACATCAGACTCATAAAATCGAGCCAACTTGAAAAATAATATCCAATCAAACCAGCAACGAGGAGTAGGGCCCAATCCTGCGCTGAAAATCCGCGATTACGGTGTCGGTTCAACCAACAAATAAAAAGAAAAAAGGGTAAGGCACTGAGCATCCTTAAGGCAACCAGCAATGTTGCATCAACATCTTCAGAAACTGCATAAGCTTGTTTGATTAAGATCGCTTTACTACTAAACAAGAATGCTGCCAACAGCGCACATAAACTCCCTAACTGAGAGGGAGTCAGCTTAAGTACCATAAATGTTAAAAATCAATTTTTAAGTAATGGAAGTATAAGCCAATCTTCATTGTAAGCTCTAAAATTCAATCTCTAATTTTCGCTAAATCACCTACCTAGCGATATAAGGCGTTTTGATTTTTTGTTTAAATGCATCATTGTGGTGCGTAATATGAAAAAAACAGTGGTCTATCAACCCAAAAAATACATCAAAAAAATATTTCAAATTTTTTTTGCACGGTTTGTAAGCATTCTTTTCAAGAATCAGTCAGCTTGTATTTCATGTTCAGCCAAAATTTAAGCTCAATTTTAAAACCAAGATTTATCTAAATTTTGTCTTATTTATAATTTTTAAGAATGTCGTGAGAATTTGAATCGATTAGTCTGATTTTTTGTCAATTCGGCAAATTGAAATTTATGAGAATGAAAGAAGCAACTAAAAATGTGACATGCACGGCGCTTTAACACAATCAAAAGGGATAAAAAGAAAGCTAAAAAATGTCAGAATGATCAAAGCTTAATAAAGTCAAGCTCCCTATACTGACGATAAATTAGAAAAAAGTTTCTTTTTTGTTAAAAAATGGATCGAAAATTGAACGAATCTGGAACTATTTTTTATGAAAATGATAGATCAAATACCATGAAATTTTGTGATGATTGTGAATCATGAGTTCAAAATGAGGGTATTTATTAAATAAATATTGGGTGGTAATTTAAAAAAGTTCAATTAGAATCCAAAAAATTCACATGAATACATCCAGGGGTATATCGCAGGAATGCGATATCTACTTTAAGAAAAATTAGCTTGAGGAATGCTCATGCAGATCGGAATCCCTACCGAAACTGTAGTTGGTGAAAGTCGTGTAGCTGCGACACCAGAAACAGTAAAGAAGTTAATTGGTGCTGGTCACAGTGTCGTTATCCAACGTAATGCAGGTGTTAAAGCTGCTTATATTGATAGTGCCTATGAACAGGTTGGTGCAAAAATTGTTGATGATGCTTATACCGGCAGTCAATTGGTTTTAAAAGTTCGCGCACCTAAAGGCGAAGAAATACAAAAATTAGCCCCAAACACCACAGTGGTTGCGATGTTTGATCCGTACCGTAATACGGAACTTGATCAATTCGCTGCTCAGCAAGTGTCTGCATTTGCACTTGAGTTATTACCACGTACGTTATCTCGTGCCCAAAATATGGACGTGTTGTCATCACAAGCAAACTTGGCAGGTTATAAATCTGTGCTTCTTGCGGCGGCAGAGTACCAACGTATGTTCCCAATGTTAATGACAGCGGCGGGTACGGTTAAACCAGCTCGTGTAGTCATCATGGGTGTTGGTGTAGCAGGCTTACAAGCGATTGCAACAGCCAAACGTTTAGGTGCTATTGTTGAAGCGACAGACTTACGTCCAACAGCCAAAGATCAAGTTGAATCTTTAGGCGGTAAATGGTTAGACGTACCAATGTCAGCAGAAGAGCAAGCGCGTGCCGATGAAGCTGCAAAAAATGGTTATGGTTGGATGCCTGGTGAACAATATATTAAAGACCAAGCTGCAATTGTAGACAAAGCGGTATCGAATGCTGACATCGTGATCACGACGGCGCTTTTACCAGGTCGTGATGCACCGCGCTTAATTAAAGCTGAAACAGTTGCCAAAATGAAACCAGGTTCAGTCATCCTTGATATGGCAGTTGAAACTGGCGGTAACGTTGAAGGCTCAAAATGCGGTGAAACTGTTGTGACTGATAATGGCGTGAAAATTTTGGGTGTCCCAAATATTCCAGCGACCGTTTCTACAGAAGCTTCAGCGCTATATGCACGTAACGTTTATAACTTTGTTGAAACGCTTTTTGATCAAGATAAAAACTACAGTATCAATCAAGAAGACGAAATCCAAAAAGCATTGCTTGTCACTCATGGTGGTCAAGTGCTGTTGAAGCGTGGTTAAGGAGACTGATCATGGTTGAAACTATTACAATTTTTGTCCTCGCAATCTTCGTAGGTTATTACGTTGTTTGGGGAGTGACACCTGCGCTTCACACGCCACTGATGGCCGTAACGAATGCATTGTCTTCAATTATTATTGTCGGCGCGATGATCCAAACTGTTGGTCTACCTGTTATGGGTGTTGAGGGGGCTGTTGATTTTCAAACCATCAATGTGGTGAGTGTATTAGGTGCGATCGCTGTTTTCTTAGCAAGCATTAATATTTTCGGTGGCTTCGCTGTAACCGCTCGTATGCTTGAAATGTTTAAGCCAAAGCAAAAGAAAAAAGAGGGTTAATACATGGAATTTATTCGTGAGTATGCGGATTGGTTTTACCTAATAGGTGCCGTTCTTTTTATCTTAACTTTGCGTGGCTTGTCTGGTCCTAAGACAGCAATTGCAGGTAACCGTTACGGTATGATTGCAATGGCAATCGCCGTGTTAACAACTTTCTTTGTTGCTGATAATCCTGTGGTATGGATGATTGTCGGTGCAATGGTATTGGGTGCGATTGTTGGTATTGCTCGAGCTCGTACAGTGCCTATGACACAAATGCCAGAAACAGTTGCCCTCATGCACTCACTCGTGGGTCTTGCTGCAGTGTTGATTGCGATCGCTGCAATTATTCACAACAACAAGCTCGTCGAGCTTGGGCCAGACTTACTGGCTGCAAATGGTGTGAACTTCCATGAAATGAGTCGCGTACATTTATTCGAATTATTCGTAGGATGTTTCGTTGGTGCCATTACATTCACTGCATCGGTATTTGCTTATGGTAAATTGGCGGCAAAGAAATGGGCAAAAACGATTTCAGGTGCATGGGTTAAACCTGTTCAAGCTTTGATTTTTATTGCGATGCTAGCAGCAGGGATTCACTTCTTCTTGACGGGTAACATGACCTCGTTCTGGGCAATGACAGCACTTGCTTTAGCCTTTGGTTGGGTATGGATTGCGCCTGTTGGTGGTGGTGATATGCCAGTTGTGGTGTCTTTGCTTAACTCATTCTCTGGATGGGCGGCAGCAGGGATTGGTTTTACGCTTGAAAACAACATGTTAATTGTTGCAGGTTCGCTTGTAGGTTCGTCAGGTGCAATTCTGTCTTATATTATGTGTAAAGCAATGAACCGTTCAATCATCAACGTATTGTTTGGTGGTGCAATGGGTGGTGCTGTAGCACCGACAGCAGCAGCTGGTGCAGCAGTTCAACGCAACTACCGTTCTGGTTCTGCTGACGATGCTGGCTTCTTAATGTCAAATGCAGACAGTGTTGTTATTGTACCAGGTTATGGTATGGCGCAAGGTCGTGCTCAAAATGCGGTGAAAGAGCTTGCAAACTTATTGAAAGAGCAAGGTGTAACTGTACGTTTTGCGATTCACCCAGTGGCAGGTCGTATGCCTGGTCACATGAACGTCCTTTTAGCTGAAGCAGATGTTCCGTACGAAGACATCTTAGAGATGGATGAGATTAACTCAGACTTCCCAGCAACAGATGTGGTGTTGGTCATCGGTGCGAATGACGTCGTTAACCCTGCAGCGAAAGATGATCCAAACTCGCCAATTTATGGTATGCCTATTCTTGAAGCACATAAAGCTCGTACCATTATGGTGATCAAGCGCTCTATGGCGACAGGTTATGCGGGTCTTGATAATGACTTGTTCTATAACGACAAAACAATGATGATCTTTGGTGATGCGAAGAAAGTTGTTGAAGATATGACGAAAGCCATTAATGGTACAGGTCACTAATTTATAGACTGTTTTAAAAAAACCACCTTCGGGTGGTTTTTTTATTTTTCATGTGTAGGTTTTCGCCACATTCCCCAAATTTCAGGTGCATCGTAGGGCAGATCGCGAAGGTGAAAGATCACTTCAAATCCATAATGACGATAGAGTCCAACATTGCTTGGTGTTGCAGTTTCTAAATAACATGGGATACCGTGTTGATCGCTCTTTGTGAGAATAGGTTTTAAGACTTTGCTGGCTAAGCCTTGTCCTTGGTGGTCAGGACTTACACCTATGAGTTGTAAATAATAATGCGCCTCACTGGGATGATGTTTCTGCACCAGATTAATGATGTGAATAAATTTCACCAGTTGTCTTAAACCGATAATCTTCGTTAATTGAGGGAGTAGTTTAACCTGCTGAATGAGGTTTAAATCCCACTGATTTGGCGGAATCCAAAGTGCAGCAACTGAGCGATCGGGATTGGTATAGACTTCATCATATGGTTGAGCGATATCTTTCAATTGAATACTAAAGAATTGCTCAAGTTTTGCATGTTTTTGTTGGAAACTCAGTTTTTCAGCTTGGATCGCCCAGTTGCAAAACTCTTCGTTCCAAAAGGATTGCATTAATGTTTCTACTAATGCATCGTGATCTGTTCTTGTGGCTTTTATCATGGTCATATCAAGGTAAACCAAATTAGTGAGTTCTTTTTTGTTGGCTTTATTGTTATAAATTTAAAATGCGCAGTATAAAAAAGCGACCAAGAAGGTCGCTTTAATATGTTTATGCTACAGAATCTGTAGTTGAAGCATTACGCCATAAGTTTTCTAGATCATAAAACTTACGTGCTGTAGGTAACATCAGATGTACTACAACAGTGCCAAGATCAACAAGGATCCATTCTGCATCGCTTTCGCCTTCAATACCGATAGGGCGAAAACCTGCTTTACGTGCTTCATCAGCGACGTTGTTTGCAAGCGCTTTCACGTGACGTGTAGAAGTACCTGAAGCAATGACAATTGCATCTGCAACATTGCTCACTTCGCTAACATCAATCGTTGTGATTTCTTTTGCTTTAACGTCAAGCAATGCTTCTTGAACAACTTTTAAGCAAGCTTGAACGTCTTGTTTTGGAGAATTCAAAGAGAGTTCGTGAGAATTAGAAGCGCCGGGCGATGGTTCTAAATTCATGAGAAGTGTATTTTCCTGACTATAACTCATCTTTCACTATAGCGCTTTCTGCTTGAAAATTCAAACTTTGAACAAATTTCATACCACAATATGATGATATTAAAGAAGTTTATTTTTCCATGTGAAAGAATTTGTTGAATGAGATTGGGGGCGATATTCGGCTGCGACAAATCCTTCATACGTGCTATTTGCAATGCATTCAAAAATAGCGGGATAGTCAATTATCCCTGTGAGTGGTTCATGTCGACCTGGTACATCTGCAAATTGGATATGCCCAATGTGTTGCATATTTTCTTTGAGTGACAGAATCAGGTCTTCTTGCATTCTAGCCATGTGATAGCAATCGAATTGCATTTTTAGAGCTGGATGATTGACGTCTTTCAGTAACTCTTTGGCTTGATGCATTGTTTGAATCATGAAGTTGGGCATATCAAAGCCATTAATCATCTCAAAAACGGGTTGAATCCCATGCGCTGTGAAGATCTCGCTGACAAATTTAAGATTTGAGACTAAGGTTTCATAGCAGACCTGATATTCAACATTATCTGGTTGCTTGCCAGCCAAAATATTCACTCGAGGTATATTGAGTGAGCATGCATATTCAATCGCTAAGTCAACAGCTTGTTTGAATTCATCAGTTTTACTTGGGCTACTTGCTAATCCGCATCCGCCTTGCATTAAATCTCCGGCAGGAACGTTGATGAGACACAAGCTAAGTTGATGTTCATTGAGTTCATGCTGAATTTGCTTAATACTCAGCTCATATGGAAATTGAATTTCTACATGTTGGAACCCATATTCAGCAGCCAGCGCAAAGCGTTCAATGAGTGGAACTTCTGTAAAGATCATCGATAAATTGACAGCGAGCTTCATATTGAATGCGACCTATTTATTGTTTTGTTCAACTTGCAGAATGACTGAGGCAAGGTCTGATTCAGAAAAGCCGTTGGATTGATGCGCTTTCAATTGTTCTAAGGCTTGTTGAGCGACAGGAATATTAAGGTCAAATTGTCGAGCCAAACTCAAGGCATTATTTAAATCTTTAGACAGCGTCTGAACTTTCCATTGCACAGGCTCAAACTCATGCGTTGCCATACGTGGTGTTAAAATTTGAAAAGGTTTAGAGTCGGCGAATCCACCTGCTAAGGCAGGTGCAAGCAGTTGAGTATCAACACCCGCCTGATCTGCTAAAGCAACAGCTTCTGCGATGAGTGTGCTATTTGCAGCAACGATGAGTTGATTACAAATTTTGGTGGCTTGTCCTGTTCCAGTTCCACCCATACAGGTTACACGTTGTGAAAGAACTTGATACATTGGTTGTAAAGATTCGATGATGCTCGATGGTCCGCCAGCAAAAATAACTAAACTGCCATTTTCAGCACCAGCTGTTCCGCCCGATACAGGAGAATCTATCCAATGCGCTGATTTCGCAGCGGCACGTTGTGCAAGATTTTTAGTTTTATCCACAGATAGACTTGAGAAGTCCACAATAATCTGCTCGGGTTGAATCAGTGATTCAATTTGAGAAAAAACAGCCTCTACCGCATTGTCATCGGCTAAACAAGTTAGGATCAGATCAAATTGTGCTATCTCAGAGATTTGAAGGGGATGTGCCCCAAGCTGGATTAACGGCTCACATACATTGGGGCTTCGGTTCCAGACAGCAGTGTAAAACCCAGCCTGTATCAATCGAGTCGCCATTCTGCTACCCATTAAACCCATACCTAAGAATGCGATTTTAGTTTGACCATTAATCATTGTTGAAGCTAATCCCTTATCTAAGTTTGAAAACCAATTTATTTAAATTGACGTGGTAAAAATTCCAAATCTGGATTTTTATCTTTTTTACGCGCGATTTGACTGTTTTTGCCAAGGAGTAATTTGAGTTGCCAAATTTTCTCAAGACGAAGTGATTTTTGGGGTGCGTGTTCCATTGCATCTAAGACTTGTTTGACTGCGGCTAAGGCATCTGGTGAGCGTTGCAACATTTCTTCGGCAAGCTTTTGAGCTTTTTGCATCGGCTTGTCATCAACATGCGTGATCAATCCAATTTCTTTGGCATATTGACCATCAAATACACGTGCTGTTAATGATAATTCTTTGGCTAGGTCGACTCCAATAATACCTTTGATTGAGCGCGTTAACCCCATATCTGGAACTAAGCCCCAACGGGTTTCCATGATCGACATTTGGGTATTGGGGTGGGCAATTCGAATATCAGCAGCTAAAGCCAATTGCATACCTGCACCGAAGCAATACCCATCAATAGCTGCAATGACTGGAACAGGGAGTTCTTGCCAGATTAAAAAAGCTTTTTGAAATAGACTTTGACCAGGCTTAATGAGTTCCCATGCGGCATAAGCACGATTTTGTGGATTATTCAGGTCTGTTAAATCAATACCTGCACTAAATACGTTGGCTTCACCAGTGAGAATCACACAGCGGATAGTACGATCAGATTTAATTTTTTTTGCGACTTGCACCAACTCTTTCAAAAGTTGAAAGCTCATCGCGTTACGTTTGTCGGGACGATTCAGAAAAACCGTCGCAATTCCATTATTTTTTTCTACACGTATTACAGCCATTATTGTGACTCGAGTTTATTGTTCCTTGTTTAAGCATAACATGTCCAAAATAGACTGTCGTGACAGTAGAGTCATCACGTATTGCCTAATACAGTGTGTTGATCGTCTATTAATGATTCAGAATAGACTCGGCTGCTTCTTTTACTTGTACAATCGCATCTTTTAATTCATCCAGCCGTTTCATCACATTTTCAATAAATTGCTCATCTGCTTTTCTACGCTCTTTACGCAGCGTTGAAACGAACTGTTCAAATTCACCTGTGATGTTTTGTAAATTCGGAGTGCCGACGTAGCGTGTTGCCCCATATAAACGGTGTAGTACATGTTCGAGCTGCGGATAATCTTCAAGTTCGATGAGTTGTTCTATTTCAGCAAGTTCATTCGGGAAGCTGTCCACCAGCATCTTCAATAAATCTTGTGCTAAATCTTCTTTATTCGCTGCCAATTGAACGCACTGTTTCCAATCTAAAACCTGATGATCTAAGGTTTCGATACGTAAAGTTTTTTCTTGGGATTTAATTGGATGAATAAACTTATCACTGCTCCAATGGGTCAGAATCCGAATAATCTGATCCATTTGGATTGGTTTGGTGACATAGTCATCCATGCCGACTTTAAGTAATTTTTGTTTCTCATCTGCTAAAGCATGTGCTGTGAGTGCAATGATTGGTGTGTGACGTCCCTCGATGGTGGATTCTAACGATCTGATCGCACGAGTCGTATCGATGCCAGACATCACTGGCATTTGAATGTCCATAAATATCAGATCAAACGGCTTTTCATCATTTTGAATCTGTTGTTGTAAAATTTGTAGTGCCTCTTGTCCACTTTGCGCTTTAGTTGTTTGAACATTAATTTCGCCGAGCAAAGCTTCTAAAACGATTAAGTTTGGTAGATGATCGTCTACTGCAAGTACATGTAAATTAAGGGCTTTAAAGTTATCATGAGGTTCAACTTCAAATATTGGCTGATTTTCCAAGAGCTGAATTAATGATGAGCGGCTCAGAGGTTGATACAGTGGCCTCGCTTTGTATTCATTCAACATGTTGAGGTCGAGTGCCATCTGATAGCCATATACGGCTAAGTGACCTTGATAACGTCCGCGAATCTCTTTTAATAAAGCCTCTGGATCACCACTGTGATCTACAATCAACCACGTATTTTCAGGATGATGTGTCAAACCGTTTAGACGGCTGAATAAATCTAGAATGGATTGAGCTTCTGTGTGTTCAACACCGTAATTTTCTAAATAATGACGTAAAACATTCGCAGTTGCAGGGTGGGCTAAATAGGAGATGACACGCATGTCATGGAATTGCGGATGAATAATTTCATATTCATCAACCGCAAATTTCGCAGTAAACCAGAATGTTGAACCCTTTTCAGTTGGGGCGCGTTCTTGGTTATCTTCAAAGCCAATTTGGCCATGCATCAGATTAACCAATTGTTTTGAGATTGCTAAGCCTAAACCTGTGCCACCAAATTGACGAGTGACGGAAGCATCGCCTTGAGAAAAAGATTCAAATAACCGTTTCCGATCTGTACCACTTAATCCAATACCACTATCTTGAACACTGAAATGTAATAGGCAATGTTCTAGATCGTCATGCTCCATGCGAACACGTACAATAATTTCACCATCAGGGGTGAATTTAATGGCATTTGAAATCAGGTTAGTCAAAATCTGTTTACAACGTAAAGCATCGCCAATCACATACTTTGGAATGTTATCGGCATAGTAGAGGGCCATGTCGATATTTTTTTGGGCGGCTAATGGCGACAACATGTCCATAACATCGAAGATCGCTTCTTCTAAATCAAATGATGCGGTTTCTAATTCAAGTTTACCGGCATCAATTTTTGAAAAGTCCAAGACGTCATTGATCAGTGCTAAAAGATGTGCTGATGATTTGCGAATCGTTTGCAAATACAGGCTTTGATCATTGCTGAGATTCTCTTGGCGCAATAACAAGTGAATAAAACCATCGATACTATTCAGCGGGGTACGCAACTCATGACTGATATTGGCAAGAAAAACAGATTTTGCCTGATTGGATGAGATGGCCTGATCGCGTGCTTGTTTATAAGTAATATTTTGCACTTCAAGTGTATCAAGCGTACGTCTTAAATCGTCTTCGGTCTGCTCGGTATGTTCCTTCAGCTCTAAAAAGCTGAAATGTAGACGCTTCACGACATTCGCAATATCACGTTGGAGTAACCTTAACTCGCCAGTACTATTGATGACCATGTGTTGGTCGAGTGTGTCTGCATTGAGTCGCTGTAATTGCATACGTATTTCGTACATAGGTGCAATCCAACGTCGTGAATAAAAGTTCAAGCACAGTAATAAGAGTAAAAGTGTCAACAAACCCGTCGTGATCAGTACAATGAAAACACGATATTGAGAGATGGCGAGAGGTTGATTATCTAGCTCGATAACAAGCCATTTTTTACTTTGATCAGGCGTATTTAATGCTAAGCCATAAATATGATTATGTTGATCTTTAATCGGACCAAATGTTTGTACATTGGTCGGGAAGCTAGGCCAAGGTTTTTCATTGCGATAGCCTAACCCAAAATAAGGTTTTTGTTGTTGGTCTAGGACTGCGACACTGAGTAAATATTTTTCATTAAACATCTTTTGTAAGATGCTTTTAGCGCGGTCTTGTTGCGCTTGTGAGGGGTTTTTTTCTAGCGCAATAAGTAGGTTTTCTGTCGTGTATTTATAACGACTTAAAATTGCATTTGCGGCAAAGCGTTGTTCTGATTTTGCGGAATTAGAAGTCTCTGTGAGTACCAGTGCAGAACCAACGCTTGCCAGTACCGCAATGGGTACAAAAATGAGGGCAATCAATTGCCCATAAGCATGGTTTAGTTTTAAGCGATTGAAGATTTTTTTATTCAAATTCGACATGTGCAGAGTGACTCATTCCCCATGTTGGGCATATTAGCACGCTTTAAAAAAATGATGGTGCTTTAATCACCCTCATTAAAAAGCCTTTGAAATTGATGCAGTGAGATACTTTTTTTCATACAATACCTGCACCTCAATATGGGTGCAAATAATGAGTAATACACAAGTAGATTTTCAATCAGACGATTTTTTATTAGACCACTATGTGGGTAAAACCCCATTGGTTAGGTTACAGCGTCTGGCAAGTCATACTCAAGCGACTGTATTGGCAAAACTGGAAGGGAATAATCCAGCGGGCTCTGTCAAAGATCGCCCAGCATATAACATGATCATGCAAGCTGAAAAACGTGGTGACATTAAGCCAGGTGATACGCTGATCGAAGCGACTAGTGGTAACACAGGTATTGCATTAGCCATGGTAGCGGCAATGCGTGGCTATAAAATGAAATTGATTATGCCTGCAAGTTCTAGCCAAGAACGCAAAGATGCAATGCGTGCGTATGGTGCTGAGCTTATTGAATCCGAGAATATGGAAGAAGCTCGTGATATCGCATTGAAAATGGAAAAAGATGGTCTAGGTTTGGTGCTCAATCAGTTTGGTAATCCAGACAATGTCCAAGCACACTATTTGACAACTGGTCCAGAAATTTGGCAACAAACTGGCGGTAAAATTACGCATTTTGTAAGTTCGATGGGCACAACGGGAACCATCATGGGGATTTCAAAATACCTCAAAGAACAAAATCCAGATATTCAAATTATTGGTCTACAGCCATCTGAAGGATCGAATATTGCAGGTATTCGCCGTTGGCCTCAAGAATATTTGCCGACGATTTTTGATGCTTCTCGTGTTGATCAAATTATGGATATTCCACAAATTGAAGCTGAAAAAATGGCTCGTCAATTGGCACGCAAGGAAGGAATTAGTGCTGGTACTTCTTCTGGTGGTGCAGTTTGGGCATCAATAAAAATCGCTGAACAACATCCTGGTGCTGTGATTGCATGTATCGTGTGTGATCGTGGTGATCGTTATCTCTCTACGGGGTTATTCTCTGTAGAAGATGAACAATAAATTCGAGTAAATCTATATGCGCTTACCTGTTTTAGTGTTTGATATTGAAACATTGACCGATCTTAAATCAGGAGCGCATCTATATGGCTTAGATTTACCAGAAGATAGTATTGAACAAGCGCTGAGTAAGTTAAGACGTCAAGAAGCGGGCACTGACTTTCAGCGACTTGCTTTACATGAAATTGTCTGTATTTCAGGACTATGGATTGATGAAAAGGCGGGAATGAAATTATTTTCATTCAGTCGTGAACATTATTCAGAACCTGAAATTTTACAAAAATTTCTATCAATTTTTGATAAACGTAATCCGACTTTAGTCAGTTGGAATGGCTCCCAATTTGATCTGCCTGTTATTATGTATAGAGCAATGTATCATGGGTTGTCTGCGCCAAGTCTGTTTGATCAAGGCGAAATTGATACACAAAAGCGCTATAATAACTACCAGAATCGTTACCATCATCGTCATATTGATTTGATGGATTTTATGGCAATGTTTAATGCGCGTCACTTCCAAAAACTGGATGATGTCGCCTATATGCTCGGTTACCCGGGTAAGCGCGGAACACCAGGTTATTTTATCCCTGAATATGTTCGTAACAATAATTGGATAGAATTAACCAGTTATTGTGAAGGGGATGTTTTAAACACATGGTTAGTCTATCTGCGCTATGTATTGTTAAAAGGACAGATTTTGCCTGAAGATCATCGTCTCTGGATTCAAGCGACGATTCATTATCTTCAAGGTCAACCCCAGCAAACAGAATTTTTGCGTATTTGGCAAGAAACTGCTGAAAAAACTGACTTCACCGCCTCGGATTTTAAATCAACTCAACATTAGGTTATCTCTTTGAAACAACGTGCCGCACATCGCTCATCTCAACTTCCTCGTTATACATTTACAGTTGAGAGACTTTCACACGAAGGGCGAGGGATCGCACATTTTCAAGGACAGGAACATCCTCAAGACAAATTGGGTAAAAAGGTCTTTATTCGTTTTGCACTGCCAGGAGAAACAGTAGAAGCTCAAATTACCCATCAGGCAAAAAAATTAGAAGAAGCTGATTGTGTGCAGTTGATTGGGGCGCCGAGTCCAATTCGTACACAGCCAGTTTGTCCACATTTTGGAAAATGTGGAGGCTGTAATATGCAGCACATAAAATTAGATGAACAAATTCGTTTAAAACAATCAGTTTTAGAGTCGCATCTCACCCACTTTGCAGGTACTCTTCCAGAGTCGTGGCTAGAACCATTGTGTTCGACACGTGAAGATTATCGTCACAAGGCTCGTATTGGCGTTCGCTACATTGCTAAAAAAAATAAATTAGTCATGGGTTTTCGTGAGGCTCAATCTAATCAGCTTACTGAAATTAAAACCTGCAAAATTTTAGATGCAGAGCTAGATGCTGCGTTACCTCACCTCAAGGTACTCCTTGAAAAACTGAAGTCAAAAACAGATATAGGTCATATTGAATTGGCGAAAGGAGATCAAGAGGTTGCACTTTTGATACGTCATACCAACAAATTACCGCAAAATGATGTCAACCAACTGCGTGAATTTGCGTTAGAAAGATCATGGCAGCTTTATTTGCAACCCGCTGGTGTAAGTAGTGTTCATCGTGCGGATGGTGACCTATCTGAGCGATTACATTACTCACTACCTGATTTTAACGTGACGTTTGGTTTTAAACCGACTGACTTTACTCAGGTTAACCCCACCATTAATCCTCAAATGGTTAAGCTGGCATGTGAATTGCTTGACCTGAGCGGAAATGAGCGTGTTCTTGATTTATTCTGTGGTCTAGGGAATTTTTCATTGCCACTTGCACGTTCTGTAACACGGGGTGAGGTCGTCGCGGTGGAGGGAAGTGAGGAAATGGTGATGCGTGGGACAGAAAATGCACTGAAAAACGGCATCACAAACGTAAAATTTTATGCTCAGGATTTAACGCAAGATTTTTCGCAACATTCTTGGGCAAATCAAGGGTTCGATGCACTCTTAATAGACCCACCACGCGCTGGAGCTGAAGAAATTATGCACTATGTGCCAAATTTTGGTGCAAAAAAAATCGTCTATGTTTCCTGTAATCCTGCTACATTAGCACGTGATACGGGGATTTTAGTACAACATGGCTATCAGTTGAAGAAAGCTGGTGTGATGGATATGTTCAGTCATACAGGCCATGTTGAATCTATTGCTTTATTTGAAAAAAGCTAGAGCTAAGTGTTGATTTAATAAAATGAAGATTAGATTTAAAAAAGGAGAAGGGTATGGTCACAGTACGTGAGCAGTTACCTGGACGACTGACTGAGTTGTCTGAGGAAACGACTGTAGAGCATGCCGCTGAAGCGCAACTTGGTTTAGCAACTTGGCTAGACCGTGCGCGGATTATTTTAGACGGTGCAGAACTTAAAAAATTAGAAGAAGTCGCTCTTAGTGTTTTAAAAAAAGAACTGACTTCTGATCACCATCATAAAACCAATACCTTCGCGACCGGTTTAGGTATGGCAGATATTTTGGCTCACCTACATGTTGATGAAGATACTTTGTCAGCAGCGATGCTTTATCGTAGTGTGCGTGAGGGCATGACGTCGCTTGAGGAGATTCGTAAAAGCTTTGGTGAAAGTGTCTACAATTTGGTGAAAGGCACTTTGGCAATGGGTAAGTTGTCAGAGCTGATCGAAAAAAATAAACGTTTAGAAGATCACTTCAATAATAATCAGCGTGAACATTTAACTGGGATTTACAAGATGTTGATCTCAGTAACAGAGGATGTTCGCGTTGTATTAATCAAGTTGGCTGAGCGTACGCTGGCTTTGCGTGAGTTGGCAAACTCTCCAAAAGAGCGTCAAGAGCGTGTCGCACGAGAAATTTTGACCATTTACTCTCCCTTGGCGCATCGTCTTGGTATCGCGCAGTTAAAATGGGAACTTGAAGATCTTGCGTTCCGTTATTTAGCACCAGAGCGCTATAAAGAAATTGCATCTTTGCTCAATGAAAAACGCTTAGAGCGCGAACAATATATTCAATTCGTGGTCGATAAGCTGAAAAGTGAGTTGCTGAAGCATGGCATTGAGGCTGAAATCTCAGGTCGTGTGAAACACATTTATTCGATTTATCGAAAAATGAAAAGCAAGAACTTAAGTTTCGATCAGCTATATGACATTCGAGCTGTTCGTGTACTGGTTCAGAATGTATCTGAGTGTTATCACGCTTTGGGGATCGTACACCAAATCTGGCGTCATATTCCCCATCAGTTTGATGATTACATCACTAACCCGAAAGCCAATGGTTACCGCTCTTTACATACCGCAGTGATTGCTGAAAATAAATCTTTAGAGATTCAAATCAGAACCACTGAAATGCATGAAGAAGCTGAGTTAGGCGTTTGTTCTCATTTCAATTATAAAGAAGGTGCGAAAACTACAGATTATTCATTTAATCATCGTTTACACTCTTTACGTTCGGTGCTTGAGCATTATCAAGAACGAAATGAAGCAGGTGCGCATCCGAATGAAGACGAAACTGAAAATTTCAATCAGCTTCAAGATTTTGAAGATTTTGAAAAAATTTATGTTTTTAGTCGTGATGGTGACATCAAAGAATTACCGCGTAATTCAACCGTTTTAGATTTTGCATACCATGTGCATACGGAGGTTGGCAACAAGTGTTATGCAGCACGTGTGAACCAACGTTATGTTCCACTGACTTATACATTAAAAACAGGTGAACAAGTCGAGATTTTGACCAAGAAAGATCGTGAGCCAAATCGTGATTGGTTGGTGAACTCTTTAGGTTATATCAAGACAGCGCGTGCAAGAGATAAATTACGCCATTGGTTCAGACAGCAAGACCGTAGTAAGAACTTAGAAGTTGGTCGAGAGATTCTCACTAAGGAATTATCACGTCTTGCAATTCACCCAAAAAGTATTGATTTGAGTGATTATTGTGCTCATTTTAACGTTAAAACGGGTGAGGATATTCTTGTATCTTTGGTGAGTGGAGATATCAGTCTTCATGCATTGATCAATCAAGTCAATCGTCATATGCACTTGGATCAAGATGAGCCTGAGTTGGTCCTGAAGCCAGCATTAAATCCACGGGCGAGTCATACATTATCAGCGCATGGGATTCTGATTGACGGTTTGGATAATGTTGAACTACATATTGCACAATGTTGTCAGCCTGTTCATGGTGAGTCGATTGCTGGATATATCACACTCAATCGTGGGGTGAGTATTCATAAGGTGGCTTGTCCGGATTATGTGCGTATGATCAGCCAAGAACCTGAACGCGCTGTTGAAGCAGATTGGGAAATGCAACCGACAAGAGGGCAGAGTGTCCAAATTGTGGTTGAGGCTTATGATCGTCGAGGACTGCTGAAAGATCTAACCCAAGTGATTTTTGCAGATCAGATTAATATTCGCCAAGTGAATACCATTTCGGAAGCGGATGGTATTGCCAATATGAAACTATTGATTGAGGTCAAAGGTTTGGCTCAATTGTCTCGTTTGTTGGCTCGATTGGAACAGCAACCAGGCATCATTAGCGCAAGACGTTTGGTTCAAGGAAATTAAAAAAAAGCCTGCTTTAGCAGGCTTTTTTATGACTGATCACTCAAATAGCGTTAAATCAGATTTTGCATTTTTTAGAACCTTGATAGATTCCAATATTATCGATGTTTGCTTGCGATGCAGCTTTGATCTGTTGCTGTAATGGAATATTTGCAGCATCAGAAGTATCGCTTTCACCCGCTACAGAGTTTGCAACTTGCCCCATTTTTGTTGCTTTTTCTGAGTTGCCACCGAAAGTAGATAATGCATTACCTGCCATACCCGCCCATTTGCTCAATGATTTAGCTGGCGTTTGGGTTGCAGCAGCTGCAATATTTTTATCAGCATTTTCTAAGTTACGCTTAGCATTGGCTTTTTCAACAGCTAGTGTTGCACAATCCATTGCCTTGAGTTCAGCAGTTGAGTGTTGTTTCGTTGGTAGTTCACCCGCAGCTTGAGCAAGAGTCGTTGTTAAAGCAGTAGCGATAGCTAAAGTTAAAATTTTTTTCATTATATATTCTCATTTGTAACGCATTGTTATAAATGCCCCTGTTGGGGCGAGAGAATATTACAAAAATGAGACAAATTTATCATTTCTTTTTACTTAACAATAAATTTGTCACCCTATTGATCAATTGGGGACTGAATCTTGACAGGTGATACATCAGTTCAGTTTTGATGCCAACAGTATGGTGAGTCACGGTTAAGTGATGGTTTTTTAAACGTGCGACACGGTAAATTTCCTGAGCAACGTCTTGGGCGCTGAGACTGACTCCCATATTTTGAATCGTACCCGCATCCATGCCTTTTACCATGGCAGTCTGAACAAATAATGGCATGATGTCTAATACGCGTATTCCATATTTTTGCCATTCAACATCAAGACCTTCTGTAATGCCGCGAACAGCAAATTTACTTGCTGAATAGGACACTAAATCAGCTTGACCATAGATAGCAGAAGCAGAGGACATATTGATGATACGTGCGTGGGAGGCCTGTTTTAAGAAAGGGAGCGCAGCGTGACAGCCATTGAGAACGCCGTTAACATTGATATTAAATGTTCGATGATGCGATGAGATATCTGTATTTTCGAATGCCCCTGAATATAAGATGCCAGCATTATTTAATAATATATTTATTTCACCAGCCCATTCGTTGAACTCAGTTAAAGCACTTTGCCATTGGTCGTATTGGGAAACATCTAGCAAACCCGCTTTAGCATTTGGCCCTAAAGATTGAGCCAATTGTTCAGCTTGTTCGAGATTGATGTCATAAATACCGACTTTATAACCTTGCTGATAGAATAGTTTTGCGGTAGCTGCGCCAATCCCTTGTGCTGCGCCACTGATAAAAATGCTAGATGTCATCGAAAATCCTTGTTGTTTTACATCATTTTATGTTCCTAGTTGAGCATAAGATTGTTCATTGAATCAACAATATCTTTAAACTCATCATTCACTAGAGATCAACTTTCATGGAAAAACTTTTAAATATCATGCAAGAGCTTCGTGCGAAATGTCCATGGGATCAAAAACAAACGCCTGAAAGCTTGACTCGCTATGCGATTGAAGAAGCTTATGAGGTTGAAGAAGCAGTTCGATCACAAAATACAGCGCATGTAAAAGAGGAATTAGGAGATCTTCTGCTGCAAGTTGTATTTCAAGCGCAAATGTATAGTGAGCAAGGAGCATTTAATTTTCATGATGTGGTGGAAACGTTGTGCGACAAGTTGATTCGAAGACATCCTCATGTCTTTCAATCAGCTCAATTTGAACAACTGAATGAACAGCAGGTGAGTGAACTTTGGCAAAAAATTAAGGCTGAAGAGAACAAAGACAAAACTAAATCACGTTTAGATGAAATTAAAGCGGGTCCAGCCTTAGATCAAGCCGAGCAAATTCAAAAAAATGTAGCTCAGATTGGATTTGATTTCGAAAATGTTGAGCAGGCGTATGAAAAGTTAGATGAAGAGTTATCTGAATTAAGAGAAGCCCTCAACCATCAAAATTCCGACGAAATACAAGAAGAGTTTGGAGATTGTTTATTTTCTTTAATCAATGTTGGACGTAAAATCGGCATTTCAAGTGAGATGGCTCTACTTGGAACCATCCACAAATTTAAACAACGTTTTTCATACATTGAGTTGCAGGCAAAAAATAGAAATACGCCCATTGAAAATATGAGTCTCAAAGAAATGGACCAATTGTGGGATCAAGCAAAAGTGTATCTAAAGCAACATAACAATAAAATTCAGGTTCAACATGAATAGCATCATTTCTTTTCTTCTTCTGATATTTACTGCATGTGTGAGTTTAATCAGTTCGGCGTATGCACAACAGTTTGATCAATCTTACTTAAAATGGAAAGCAGAGCAAGAAGCACATGATCAACGACTTAACCGACAAAGTGCGAACCATTATTTATCTCGACCAGCTGGAAATACATCATCAAAGCAAGCAACAGGTGGTGGTGTCGGGCAATCAGCCAAAGTACGTCTTAATACGGCTTCAATGGTTGAATTACAAATGATTAAAGGAGTGGGTGAGAAGAAAGCTGCTGCAATTATTGAGTATCGGCAAAAGCATGGCAGTTTTAAGTCAGTAGATGAACTTCAAAATGTCAAAGGAATAGGCCCCAAGTTTATCGAAAAGAATCGCAACCAGTTAGCCCTCTAATGATGATTTTATAGAGATCAAATGGCGCTAAGGGGTGTTGAAATTTAATCAATTTTGACGGTGAATCTTGGAGAATAAAATTGCCCTTTGATTGTGTTAGAGCTATGATTAGCACAATTATGATTTTACGTTCTGACGTAGGAGACAGCGTCTTTTGCAAACTTTGCACGCGTCAAAGTGCGGTTTATCCACTGCACAATTACCTTCTTCCATTCTAGATGTTATTGATTCTTTAACTAAAGCCGGCTATGAAGCTTATATCGTCGGTGGTGGTGTCCGTGATTTGATGCTTGGACTTGCGCCTAAAGATTTCGATGCTGTAACCAATGCGACACCTTCACAAATTAAAGAAGTATTTGGTCGTCGTTGCCGAATTATTGGTCGTCGTTTTGAGTTGGCTCATGTCTATTCTGGTCGTGAATTAATTGAAGTGGCCACTTTCCGAGCACCTCCTAAAAAAGCAGTGACTTCTGCTGCAGGTATGATTCTAAGAGATAATAATTGGGGCTCAATTGAAGAAGATTTTGCTCGTCGAGATTTCTCAATCAATGCGATGTATTACCAACCGCGTAAGGGTATCGTTCTTGATTTCTGTAACGCTATAGATGATATAAAAACAAAAACATTGCGTTTATTGGGGGATCCAAAGTTACGTTTTGAAGAAGATCCAGTTCGTATGTTACGAACACTGAGATTTGCTGCGAAACTTAACTTTAAAATTGATCCTGCAATTTTAGATGTATTTACACCTGAAGCAACCTTGCTTTTACGTGATGTATCACCGCATCGTTTATATGATGAATCTCAAAAGTTATTCACAATGGGGCATTTGAATCGTGTGCTCCCAATGTTGATTGAGTTTGGAATCTGGAAACAATTATTTGCAGATATCCCTCCTCATATTGATGCATTTATTGAACGTGCAGCGAAAAATACAGATCAGCGAATTCAAATTGGTAAAACGATCAACCCTGCATTTTTCTATGCGGTATTATTGTGGAAACCGTTCCTTGAGCGTTGTGATTTTTATATGCACAAAGGTGTTGTGGCAGCTGAAGCACGTGCTCAAGCCGGCTTAGATGTGCTGAAGCGCCAAGCGACACGTACGATTATCCCGCGTTTTGCAGAAACCTTTATTCGTGAAGTTTGGGAAATGCAAACCCGTTTGTTGAACCCAAAACCTCAGCAAATTGAAGCACTCTCAGGTCATGCTCGTTTTAGAGCAGGCTTTGACTTTATGTTGCTGCGTGAAAAGTCTGGAGATCAGACGACCAATGGCATGGGTCAATGGTGGGATGCTTATCAGATGATGTCTTTGGACGAAAAAGAGCGTGTGATTGCGCAGTACAATCGTCAAAGGACTAAATCACGACGTAAAGTCGCCGTGACCGAAGATGTTGTGGAAACAAAACCTCAGCAGATTGAACCGCTAGTTAAAGAAACGGAGTCACGTAGCCGCCGCAGTCGTAAGGCCGCTTCAGCGAATGAGCGAAGAACAGAGCAAAATGCGAGTATCGCTTTGGATAATGGTATTGCAGCTGATCATCCTATTTTGAAGCGTAAACGTGTCAAACGCGATTTAAATACAGTGGTGTTTGGTCCTATCCAATGACAGTACGAACATATATTGGACTGGGAAGTAATTTAGGTGATTCTCAGCAGTTGATGGCAGAAGCCTATACGAAACTGGCAATGCTGGGTGTGGTGAAAGCATCAAGGCTTTATCATAGTCCACCTATGGGTCCTCAAGATCAACCACATTACCACAATGCGGTCGTTCGTTTAGATACGAGTCTAACGGCGCTTGAATTATTAGATGAATTACAAAAAATAGAAAATGAAGCAGGGCGGGTGCGTTTACGTCGTTGGGGTGAACGCACACTCGATTTAGATCTATTGTTATATGGTGATCAAACGATTCAAAATGATCGCTTAACTGTTCCGCATATCGGGATATTTGAGCGAGATTTTGTCATACTGCCGTTATTAGATCTGGATGTCGAATTAGAAATTCATGGACAGAAAATTCGAGAAACGAATATTGCAAAACACAGCCAATTGGATGTTTTAGCAGATTCATCTTGGATCAGTATTTAAACTTTAAAATGTTCTAAGGAACTGTGTTAGAGGACATCTTATGATCAGTCTGAGCGATTTAAGACAATTCAAACAGCAAGGTCGAAAATTTTCTTGTCTGACTTGTTATGACGCCAGTATGGCGAAGGCAATGGAAATTGCTGAAATAGATACCATTTTAATTGGTGATTCGCTTGGGATGACCATTCAGGGCCATGATTCAACGTTGCCTGTGAATGTGGAAGATATGGTCTATCACACCTCAGTTGTACGTCGTGGAAATAACCATGCTTTCATCTTAACTGATCTTCCTTTTATGAGTTATGCCACACTCAATGATGCATTAGTAAACTCGAAAAAAGTGATGCAAGCTGGCGCACAAATGGTCAAGCTTGAAGGTGGAGCTTGGCTTGCTGAAACGGTAGAAGTGTTGACTCGCAATGGTATTCCAGTGTGTGTCCATCTTGGATTAACGCCACAATCCGTTCATGTATTTGGTGGCTATAAATTACAAGCCAAAACGCGTGAAGCTGCGGATCAACTGATTGCTGATTGTAAAGCTGTTGTTGAGGCTGGGGCAGCAGTGTTATTGCTAGAGTGTGTACCTGCACAATTGGGTCAAGAAATTTCAGAATTATTTCCGCATGTACCTGTGATTGGTATTGGTGCTGGGGCACAAACCGATGGGCAAGTTCTGGTTGTTCAAGATATGCTGGGATTAAACTTCGGTCGTGTTGCACGTTTTGTACGTAATTTTATGAAAGAACAGTCTGGTGAAACAGCCATTCTTGATGCAATCAAATCGTATCATGCTGCTGTACTAGATCAATCTTTCCCTGCTAAAGAACATACGTTCCAAGTTGAGCTTTAATCATGAAAACTGAAACAACAATCCATGGTTTAACCGCATCACTTCATGCTGCACGTCAAGCACGAAAGACTATTGGTTTTGTCCCGACCATGGGAAATCTACATCAAGGTCATTTAAATTTAGTACGTGAAGCACGTAAATTATGTGATGTGGTTGTGGTCAGTATTTTTGTGAATCCGATTCAATTTGGCCCAAATGAGGATTATGACAGTTACCCACGCACACTTGATCAAGACAGTCAATTGTTGGCTGAAGAGGGTTGTGACATTATTTTTGCACCTTCAGTTGAGCAAATGTATGGCAGTCAACCTCGCTTAACGAACATTAGTGTCGGTCAAATTACCAATGATTTATGTGGTGCTCAACGTCCGGGGCACTTTGATGGTGTTGCGGTAGTGGTAACGAAGTTATTTAATATCGTACAACCACATTTTGCATTTTTTGGTCAAAAAGACTACCAGCAGTTGGCTGTGATTAAGACAATGGTACGTGACTTGAACATGCCGATTGAAATTATTGGTGTGCCAATTGCACGTGCTGAAGATGGTTTGGCATTAAGTTCACGTAATGGTTATCTTTCGGCTGAACATCGTCAAATTGCACCAGTCATTTATCAATCTTTAAAAACTGCTGAAACAAATTTAAAACAAGGTCAAGCGCTTACAGAGGTTCTTGCTGAGATAAAATCAACTTTAAGTGATGCTGGCTTTGTCGTGGATTATGTTGAAGCACGTAATCCAATGTTGCAGGCAGTAGAGCAATTTGACCAAGATATTGTGTTATTTGTTGCTGCGAAAATTGGTTCGACACGCTTGATCGACAATTTACAAATCAGTCATTAAAACAGGATTAAACTCGATAATGATCGTCAGGTGTGGTGCATGAAGCGAATTCTTATTGTTACAGGACAATCCGGTTCAGGGAAGTCATCTGCATTGCAGGTTCTCGAAGATTTAGGTTATTACTGTATCGATAATTTGCCGCTAGCATTACTTCCTGAGATCGTTGGAAAGTTAGATCAAGAAAATAATTTAGAACAATTGGCTTTAGGGGTTGATGTTCGGAGTACACGCGCTGATTTGCAAGAATTTGAGCAAGTTTATCAGCAACTGGAAAAACATGGTGAGGTCGAGGTCATTTATCTCACCACCAAAGATCAAGAGCTAATTGCTCGTTTTAGTGCCTCGCGTCGACCTCATCCACTGGCGAATCGGTTTAAAAGTCTGAATGAGTGCATTCAGGAAGAGAAACAATTACTGTTGCCGATTCAATTAAGAGCAACTGTACAGATTGATACATCAGATAAAAGTGTCCATGATCTTAAAGATACATTATTATCCCGCTTAGGGCAGGTAGATAACTTAATTGTTATTTTACAGTCTTTTGGATATAAGCATGGTATTCCGTTGGATGCTGATTTTATTTTTGATGTGCGGCATTTACCCAATCCACATTGGGATTTAGAGCTTAGAAAATATTCGGGCTTAGATGAGCCCATTGAAAAATTCCTGACATCATTTGACCAAGTGAATATGATGTTTGAGGATTTAAAGCAATTTTTAGAGAAGTGGTTGCCTGCCTTTGCAGAAGGGCATCGCCATTACATTACGGTTTCGATTGGATGTACAGGTGGTCAGCACCGCTCTGTATTTATTGTGGATAGACTCAAAAAGGCGCTTGAGGCACAATGGTCTATTCAGGTCTTGCATAGAGAAATGAAGCACTGGTCATGATTGACACAACTGTTGACGTAATTAACAAATTAGGATTACATGCGCGTGCGTCAGGCAAGCTCATTGAGGTCACTACCAAATTTCGAAGTTCGATTAAAATTGGTAAGGGCGATAAATTAGTCGATGCCAAAAATATTATGTCTTTGCTCATGCTCGGTGCAGGCAAAGGAACTACATTAAGACTAGTGATTGAAGGGGCAGATGAAGAGAAAGCTTTGTCTGAAGTTCAAGCATTATTCGCAGCAAAATTTTACGAGGCTGAATAATCGTGGCACGTCGATCGCAACGTTTTACTGAAGATGATTTTGAGTCTTTAGAAGGACGTGCAAGTAAAACTGAACAAAAGAAAGCTGTACAACGTATGGCTGCTTTAGGGGCTCAACTTGCTGAGTTACCCAAAAAAAAGATTGAAAGCCTTCCTGTGGAAGAGCGCTTAATTGAAGCTTTATTGGATGTTCAATTGATAACATCAGGTGAGGCTCGTCGTCGTCAATTTTTGCGTATTGGTAAATTATTACGCAATGAAGACGAGAGCATGATCTTATCTTATTTGACACCTCAACAAGGGGCGAAAAAGACAGCGCAATTGCATCGCTGGGTCGATCGTATGATTGCACAAGGTGAGCCTGTTATTAAAGAATTTATGAAGACTTACAATGCTGCAGAGCATCATGCAATACGTCAGCATTTACTTCGTATTGAACGTGATATTCAAAAAAACTTAGGTGAGGATGCTGTTGCACAATCTAAGTTAAATTTGCTGAATTACGTTCAGCAAGTTGCGCTCATCTCTGATCGTTAATGGTCATAAAAAAGGTCTGATGTTTCAGACCTTTTTTTATTTCTTAGATGCTTAATATTTAGAGTGCAGCACGATCTTTTGCCCAATCTCGTAATACAAACTTTTGCAGTTTGCCTGTTGAGGTTTTAGGAATTTCAGTAATCACTACGTCTTTGGGTACCTTGAATCGAGCAAGATGTTGTTTGCAGTATTCAATGATTTCTTCAGGTGTAGCTTGTTGCCCTTGCTTCAATTCAATAAATGCGCATGGAACTTCTTGCCAACGTGGATCAGGTTTTGCAACAACTGCAGCTGTCAGCACGGCAGGGTGTTGATAAAGTACTTCTTCCACTTCAAGTGAAGAAATATTTTCACCACCAGAAATAATCACATCTTTCGAGCGATCTGTAATTTTGGCATAACCATCAGGCTGGCATACGGCAAGATCGCCAGTATGGAACCATCCACCAGCAAATGCTTCAGCGGTGGCTTCAGGGTTCTTCAAGTAACCTTTCATGACAATGTTGCCACGGAACATAATTTCCCCCATGGTCTGACCATCGTTCGGTACAGGCAGCATCGTTTCAGGATCCAATACTTTCATCCCATCTTGAAGTGGATAAGGTACACCTTGGCGTGAATGTAGTTGAGCTTGTTCTTGGATGCTTAAATCACTCCAGCCTGCTTGCGAAGCACATAGCGCTGATGGTCCATAGGTTTCAGTGAGACCATAGACGTGGGTAACATTGATTCCTAGATTTCGCATACCTTCAATAATGGCAGCTGGTGGCGCTGCACCAGCAACCATCACTTCGACTCGATGATTAATTTCGCGTTGTTGCTCTTTTGGTGTGTTGATCAACATGGACAATACAATTGGTGCACCACAGAAGTAATCGACTTGATGATCCGCGATCAATTGATAGATCTGTGCTGGATCAACTTTTCGAAGACAAACATTTGTGCCACCGTTGGCGGCCATGGTCCAAGCGAAACACCATCCATTACAATGGAACAGAGGCAAAGTCCATAAATAGGTGGCACGGGGTGTCATACCACAAGCAATGATATTACTTGCTGCATTAATATAAGCCCCACGATGATGATAGACCACACCTTTTGGATTCCCAGTTGTGCCTGAGGTGTAGTTTAAGCTGATGGCATCCCATTCATCCTGTGGTAATTGCCACTCAAACTCAGGATTACCTTGTGAAAGCCAAGATTCATACTCAATTTTTCCAATACGGGGCGCTTGATCATTGAATTCATATTCAGTATCTGCAACATCGATAACATAAATGTCCTGAGGAACTTGTGCTAAAGCTTCCTGTGCTAATTCTGAGAATTCAGGGTCAACTAAAAGTACTTTTGATTCAGCATGTTCAAGCATAAATGCGAGTGTTTTTGCATCTAGGCGCGTATTTAATGTATTGAGTACAGCGCCTGCCATAGGCACTGCAAAATGCGCTTCGATCATGGCTGGAATATTTGGAAGTAATACCGACACAGTATCATTTTTTTGAATACCAAGCTTTTGCAACTGATTGGCAAATTGACGGCAACGTTTGTATTTTTCTTTCCAGCTAATCCGGCGTGTACCATGAATAATTGCATCTTGCTGAGGGTAGATGTAGGCCGCACGCTCTAAATATCTGAGTGGAGAAAGGGCAACAAAATTTGCTGGCGTTCTAGGTAGTTCGTCATACGGACTTAAATTCATTTTAGTATCCATCTTCATTTTTATAATCCTGAGTAAAAGATAAGCAAAAAATAAACGGAATACATTTATCCTTTAGTCGAGCAAACGTGACATTTTGTCAATTAGGCGAAAATTCATATTTTTTAACTTCATTTTATTGCGATTTATTCGTGAAGTTGGTGATATTTATTTGTGCTGAATAATGTAATTGATCTAGAAATAGGGTAAATTTTAAACAGATTTTAAGTTTCAAAATCGAATAATAAAAGCAAAAGGATTTTGCATATGTATATTGTTGGGTGGGGGAAAGATGAAATTAACATCGAACCCAAAGGCTATGCCATGTTTGGCTATGGGATGTGGCATCACCGTGCCTATAAAAAAAGAACTGCGCTGTATGCGAGAACAGTGACCATTCAAAAAGATCAAGATGCCCCATTGATATTATGTTGTCTAGATTTTGGCTGTATTACTTCAGCAATTCGAATCAATGTAATCCAACGCTTGAATGAAACGTTGAGGGATTGTTTCGATCCACATCGTTTGGTTCTAATGGCAACGCATACCCATTCAGGTCCGGGCGGTTGTGGTTATGAAGCTCTTTATAATATGCCGACACCAGGATTTGTGCCTGAGCACCTTGATGCAGTTGTGGATGCTGTGCAATCCAGTATTCAACAGGCATTATCCAATCGCGATTTTACAGAGATTCGGTTAGCGACAATTGACATTCCTGAGCAAGTTCCTGTGGCATGGAATCGCTCGATAAAAGCGTATAATCGAAATCTCGATACTGCATTTGTCGATGAATCTGAAACTTACAAAGCGATCAATCGACAAATGCAAGTCCTCGGCTTTTATCGTGGGGAAAAGCTGCATTCTCTGTTGTCACTGTTTGGTGTGCATGCGACATGTTTGGGCAATCAATTAGATGCTCATGATGGTGATAATAAAGGCTATGCCGCAACACTTTCGGAAGAGACCTTAAGTGCTGCTGGGGTGGATGGACCAGTTTGTATATTTGCGCAAGCAACAGCAGGCGATGTGTCACCACACTTCCATGGAAAGAATCAGACTAAGATCAGAAAAAAGATAAAAGGAGAAGCAGAGTACATCTATGCGAGAAACAATGGTCGTATACAGAGTGAGTATGCTTTAGCCGCTTTACTTGAGCAACAGAATCAAAACATCCAATATCAAGATTTGGATGCAGTACTCGAGTATGTGGATATGGCAAATACTGTGGCTGATCCAGAGTTTTCAGGTGGATATAGCAATGCGATAACAAGCCAAGCTTGTCATGGGACAGCATTTATTGCGGGCACACCAGTCGATGGTGTGGGTGCTGCAAAGCCATTGATCATGGCTATGAATTTACTTTCAAGACAATTCAAACGAAGTAAATTGAATTCAAAAGATCCAGTGGAAAGTGCTTATTATGAGAAGCTTTATCATGCTCAAGGACCCAAAAATATTATTTTTGAATCGGGTCAGCATCGGATATTAGGAAAAAAATTAGGTTCACTTCCTGGTGTTTTAGATCCACTCATTGCTGAAATGAATGCTCAAGTTCACGCTGGCGCAATTCAAGAAAGCGATTTAGTGCCACATATTGTGCCAATTCAGCTGATTCGAATCGGTCAACTTTTTTTGGTATGTGTTCCCGGAGAGTTTACAACAACTTCAGGTAAGCGCGTATTAAATACCATTCAGAAAAGTGTATTACCGACATTTCCTAACGCAAAAATTTGGTTTGCATCTTATTGTAATGACTATATGGGCTATGTCACGACATTCGAAGAATATCAAGAACAAGCCTATGAAGGTGGACACACTTTATTTGGTCAATGGACTTTGGCAGCTTTTCAAACCTATTTTAAACATTTGGCTAAACAGATTTGTTTGCCACCTGAACAACGTCAATTATCAAATTGCGTACCTAAAGCAGTACCTCAAAAAGAATTAGAGAAAAGAACCAATCGGGGAAATGTTCAAACCGCCGTTGCACAAAAGGAGTTGGCAACATGAGTAATCTGACACATCATTATTGGTCTAACTGGTCGGGATATTGCCACTCAAACCCGCAACACATCTTATATCCAGACCAACTACATGAATTACAGGATATTGTGATTCAACATTCTAAAGTTCGTGTGGTTGGTGCAGGGCATTCATTTACTCCGTTGGTAAAAACGGATGCGTCTATTATTTCTTTAGACCGATTTTCAAGTGTCTTAAATGCTGATCAGGCTAAATGCCAAGCGACGTTATGGGCAGGTACTCGACTATTCAATTTAGGGCAGCATCTTGCGCCTTTTGAACAGTCGCTTATGAATCAGGGTGATATTGATCAACAAAGTTTAGCTGGTGCTGTGTCTACAGGAACACACGGGACAGGTGCAGCGCTATATTCTATTTCAGGTTATGTAGAAGATTTTGAGCTATTACAGGCAAATGGAGAGTTGATCCAGTGCTCCAAGACGGAGAACCCTGAAATTTTTCAGGCAGGAAGAGTATCGTTGGGATCGCTCGGGATATTAACGAAAATAACCATGCAAAACCGCCCTAGATATAAATTGAAAGAGAAAATTCATTTAGCCCCTGTAGAAGAAAGCCTTGATCAATTTCTCCAATTGATGCACCAACATCGGCATTTGGAGTATTTTATTTTCCCTTTTACAGATCAATTAATTTTTAAAACACTTGATGTTACAGAGGGTGAGGTGAAGCCAAGAGAAACTTCTTGGCCATCTGAGGATCAACTTTTAACATGGTGTTGTGAAATTTCTAAAAAAGCCCCTTTTTTGACGAAATATCTTCAAAAATTAGTCGGTGTTTTTGTGAAGCCAACAGAATTCATTGATTGGTCGGGTGATATTTTTGCAACACCTCGGAATACCAAATTCAATGAAATGGAATATCAAATTCCAATTGAGAATGGCATTCAATGCATCAAAGAAGTGATTGCAACGTTTAGAAAATATCAAATAAATTCTTTTTTCCCTATCGAATTCCGCGTGGTCAAAGGGGATGATATTTGGCTAAGTCCTTTCTATCAGCAAGACAGTATTTCGATTTCTATCCATCAATATTATAAGCAGTCACCTCAAAAAGTATTTGATCTTATTGAGCCGATTTTTCAAAAATATCGAGGCCGTCCACACTGGGCTAAGATGCATCAACTGTCTCACCAAGAGATTCGAGCTCTTTATCCGAAATGGAATGAATTTATGCAAATCAGAGAAGCGCTCGATCCTCATCGAAAGTTTCTCAATCCCTATCTTGAAAAACTATTACTTGGGCAACAAGGATGAGAGATGAATAGTTTTTTTAATCAAATGAATGATGATTTGCGGGCACATGGTTTAGGTCAACCTATGCTCTTGATCGATGACGATGCATTAAACTTTAATATTGCTTATGTAAAACAGCAGCTAGCTTCGGCAAAGCACTTAAAACCGCGGTTGGTCGTTAAATCTTTGGCTTGTTTGCCTTTGTTAAAAAAGCTAAGTTTCGATTTAGACACCCGACACTTTATGGTGTTCCATATTGATCACTTAGAATTGATGTTCAATCATTTTGATCAAGCTGATTTACTCTTTGGTAAGCCGATGCCAATTCGTGCAGTAGAAAGGTTTTATCAAAACCATCATACGCCAATCAAATGCAAGATACATTGGTTAATTGATTCCTTTGCTCGTTTGCAACGATATCATGCCTTGGCTGATCAACTGGGACTTAGCTTCAATATCAATCTTGAAATCAATGTGGGATTACATCGAGGAGGCGTTCAAAATTCTGCTGAATTTATACAAATGCTCAATTATATTCAGCAGCATAAAAAAACGCTAAATTTGAGTGGCTTAATGGGCTACGATGCGCATGTCACTAAACTACCTAAGGTGGTGAAGCGTGCAGAAACAGCTTATGCTGAATCTCAACAAATTTATCAAAATTATCAGCACATCTTAAAGCACCAATTCCCAGATTTAAATCATGCTCAGCTGTGTTTTAACGGAGGAGGAAGTCCAACTTTTAGTTTTCACGTGAAACATAGTGTGTGTAATGATCTGTCATTTGGCTCAATGTTGCTTAAGCCCAGCGATTTTGATTCTGAATATCTTTCTTTGCTTAAACCCGCTTTATATATTGCGAGTCCCGTACTGAAAGTATTAGACCAAGTTTCATTGCCTGGGATGCCTTCATTTAAAAAAATAAAATTTTTTAAGAAGCATCAAGCGGTTTTTATCTATGGTGGCTATTGGATGGGTCAATATGTTTATCCAGCAAAATCTCATCCTCATCTATTGTATGGACGAAGCACCAATCAGGAAATGATTTGTGTCGATCGTAAAATTGATATCCATCCTGATGACTACATATTTATTCGACCGAGTCAAAGTGAAGTGGTCATCCCGCAGTTCAATCGCACGTACCTTTATCGAAAAGAAAAAGCGTGGAATTCCTCTATTTCGGAATCGAATAAATTTGAACCTTGGGAAAATTTTAGAGAGTAGTGATTAAAAGAAAAAAAAGGATGAAGTTAATCATCCCTTTTTAGCATTGGTTTGAAATTTATTGGACGCCGCCGTAATGGATGCCCGTTAATTCACTGATTTCTTTTTTCCAAGTGGTTAAATCATCCAAATTAAATTTACTTAAATGGTCATGCCCACAAGCACGTGCCATTACCTGCATCAACTCGACTGAAGCATTGAAGAAGTTGGCGAGTTGTTGTGCTGATTTTTCAATTTCGAGTCTTCGACGCAAATGATCTTTTTGTGTTGCAATGCCGACAGAGCATTCATTTGTATTACACGCGCGCATTCCTAAACAACCAATTGCCTGCATGGCAGAGTTAGACACGGCAATGGCATCTGCACCCAGCGCTAAGGCTTTAATAAAATCAGCAGGGACACGTAAGCCACCTGTAATGACCAAACTAATGTCACGACGTCTTAAACGATCTAAATGACGACGTGCCCGTGCCAAGGCAGGAATGGTCGGCACTGAAATATTGTCACGGAATAATGTTGGTGCTGCACCTGTACCACCACCACGACCATCTAGAATAATGTAGTCCACACCTATCGCAATCGCAGCATCAATGTCTTTTTCGATATGCTGTGCAGACAGTTTAAAGCCAATCGGAATACCACCTGTCTGCTCGCGGATATAGTTTGCAAACTCCTTATATTGTGAAAGCTCAGTCCAATCCGGGAAGGTTGCGGGAGAAATCGCAGATTGTCCTTCTTCTAAACCACGGACTTCTGCAATTTTTCCAACTACTTTATGGCCGGGTAGATGTCCGCCTGTTCCTGTTTTTGCTGCCTGTCCACCTTTAAAGTGAAAAGCTTGGCATTTTTTTACTTTTTCAATGTCATAGCCAAAACGACCAGAGGCCAACTCGTAAAAATATCGTGAATTTGAGGCTTGTTCATCATCTAACATTCCGCCTTCACCAGAACAGATGCCAGTACCTGCCATTTCTGCACCCATTGCCAGTGCAGTTTTTGCTTCTTGTGATAAAGCACCAAAACTCATGTCGGAAACAAATAATGGAATATTGAGTTTCAATGGTTTCTTTGCATTTGGTCCAATAATCACTTCGCTTGCAACGGGAGCATCATCCAGTAGAGGAACTTTCCGAAGTTGAGCTGTGACCAGTTGGATATCTTCCCATTTTGGAAGTTTGTAAAAGGCACACCCATGGCTGCGGTAGGACCATGATGACCGAAATTTTTTAGACCATTTCGAGCTAATTCTAAGATGAATCTATTGTGTGGCTCTTCAGGAGCAGGCTGTGAATCTGCATAGAGTCCTTGATAACGATCACGGTTGAATTGCTGTGGATTTCTTTTTTCCCAAGCTTCAATTTCTTCTAAGTCAACATAGACATGATCATCTTGAATCCAAGCTTTAATTTTTTGCAGATTTTTATTGAGATATCTTGGATTAATGCCAGTTTTATAAATGTAATGAGAGCCGTGAAGGCCACATACAATTTTGTCGCCTTGAATATGGGCATCGGACATGAGTGCTCCGCGATGCTGACAACGACCATACATGACTACGACTTTTTCTTCATCATGATCTTCAAGACGAAGAACAACAAGATCCACATTGGCTGCTAAAGCATATGCGGGTTTAAGCGGCTGGAGTGTAGACCAAGCAATTAGTGGGTGAGATTTCATATGACCTGCCTAATGATTTCAGTGGGTTATATTTATTTGTTTAAAAGTATGTTGATCATCTAATAGAAAGCATAAAAGATTATTTTTCTATAATTGGGATAATAGTAATTTAAATATCAAATTGGGAATATATTTTAACTATTTTTGTCATAATTAAAACTGCTATCGCCTAATGCTCGATTAACAGTTTATTAAACAACGTGACACGTGTAAAATCTCTAGCGATTTTATTTATCCACCGTTTTTATCTTTTGAGGTTCGCCTCGATCATAATCTCGCGGTGACATGCTCCATTGTACGGGGCATCACTCCTTAAGGATTTTTTATGCCAATTATTACTTTGCCAAACGGCGATCAAAAACAATTTGATCAAGCTGTCTCTGTCATGGAAGTTGCTCAAAGCATCGGTCCAGGTCTTGCAAAAAATACGGTTGCAGGTCGTGTAAACGGCCATCTAGTTGATGCATGTGACTTAATCACTGATGATGCCACGTTGCAGATCATTACGCCTAAAGATGATGAAGGTGTTGAAATTATTCGTCACTCTTGTGCCCATTTAGTTGGTCACGCAGTGAAGCAGCTTTTCCCTGAAGCAAAGATGGTGATTGGACCAGTCATTGAAGATGGTTTCTACTACGATATCTACAGTGAAAAACCATTTACACCAGATGATATGGCTGCCATCGAAGAGCGTATGAAAAAGCTCATCGATCAAGATTATGATGTCATTAAAAAGATGACACCCCGTGATGAAGTGATCAAAGTATTCACTGAGCGTGGTGAAGATTATAAATTACGTCTCATCGAAGATATGCCAGATGAGACTCAAATGGGTCTTTATTATCATCAAGAATATGTGGATATGTGTCGTGGTCCACACGTACCAAATACCAAATTCTTAAAGTCATTCAAGTTGACGAAGATGTCAGGTGCTTACTGGCGTGGTGATGCGAAAAACGAACAACTTCAACGTATTTATGGTACAGCTTGGGCGGATAAGAAGCAGTTGGCTGCTTATATCAAACGTATTGAAGAAGCTGAAAAGCGTGACCACCGTAAAATTGGTAAAGCGCTTGATCTGTTCCACATGCAAGAAGAAGCACCAGGCATGGTGTTCTGGCATCCAAATGGCTGGACGATCTATCAAGTTTTAGAACAATACATGCGTAAAGTTCAGCAGGACAATGGTTATCAAGAGATTCGCACACCTCAGGTGGTCGATTTTAGTCTTTGGGAAAAATCAGGACATGCTGCAAACTATGCAGAAAACATGTTTACTACACATTCTGAAAACCGTAACTATGCCGTTAAACCAATGAACTGCCCATGTCATGTTCAAGTGTTTAACCAAGGTTTAAAATCTTACCGTGATTTACCAATTCGTCTCGCTGAATTTGGTTCATGTCACCGTAACGAACCATCGGGTTCATTACATGGGATTATGCGTGTTCGTGGCTTCACCCAAGATGACGCACACATTTTCTGTACAACTGAGCAAATTGGTCAAGAAGTTGCTGACTTTATTAAACTGACTTTAGATGTTTATAAAGATTTCGGTTTTGAAGAAGTGCAAATGAAACTCTCAACACGTCCAGAAAAGCGTGTAGGGGATGATAAGCTTTGGGATGTTGCTGAAAAATCTTTAGCTGACGCACTGGATGCAGCAGGTCTCGCTTGGGATTTACAACCTGGTGAGGGTGCGTTCTACGGTCCTAAAATTGAATTTTCTTTGAAAGATTGTTTAGGTCGTATCTGGCAGTGCGGTACAATCCAATGCGATTTTAACTTGCCATTACGTTTAGATGCATCTTATGTCACTGAAGACAACGATCGTGATCATCCTGTGATGCTTCATCGTGCAATTCTTGGCAGTTTTGAACGTTTTATTGGTATACTTATTGAACACTACGCTGGATTTATGCCACCATGGTTGGCACCAATTCAAGCATGCGTGATGAATATTACCGATTCTCAAGCAGATGCTTGTCAGTCAGTCGTCGCTAAATTGCAAGAAAATGGCATTCGAGCGATTTCAGACTTGAGAAATGAGAAAATCGGCTTTAAGATTCGTGAGCGTACTTTAGAGCGTATTCCATACCTATTGGTGCTTGGGGATCGAGAAGTAGAGGAAGGTACAGTGAATGTACGTACTCGCTCTGGAACAAATTTAGGTACTATGTCTATCGATGCATTCGTTGACTTAGTGAAAGTAGCCGTAGCCGAACGCGGCCGGTATATTGTGGAGTAAGAAAGATTAAACAGCCTGACCGTAACCAACAACAAGGTGCTAAAAGCAATCGTCCTGCATTAAATGATGAGATTCGTGCGAAAGAAGTACGTCTCGTTGGCGCTGACGGAGAACAAAAAGGCATCGTTTCACTTGCTGAAGCGTTGCGTGCTGCAGAAGAAGTTGATCTTGACCTCGTTGAGATCGTTGCGAATGCAGAGCCGCCTGTTTGTAAAATCATGGATTACAACAAGCATTTATTTGATCTGAAGCAAAAGCAAAAAGATGCTAAGAAAAAGCAGCATCAAGTTCAGGTTAAAGAGATCAAGTTACGTCCTGGTACAGACGTTGGTGATTACAATGTTAAGTTGCGTGCTATTCTGAAATTCCTTGAAGAAGGCAACAAAGTTAAAATTACTCTACGTTTCCGTGGTCGTGAGATGGCTCACCAACAATTGGGTCTTGCTCAATTACAAAAGATTGAAGCTGATGTGGCTGAAATCGGTGTAGTGGAACAAGCACCAAAAATGGAAGGCCGTCAAATGGGTATGTTACTTGGTCCTAAAAAGAAAAAGTAAAACCGATTTAGAGAAAAAGCCCTGCACATGCAGGGCTTTTTTTATATGTTGATTGAAGGAATATAGGTACATCCTGAGTTAGTAAAGAGAGGAACGACTGTAGTTGGGGTATAAATCATCAGTTGAATATTTCCATCAGGCAGTACTTTAGTGAAGTCTAATAAACGTATATTTTAAACTTCTCGAATCATTTTGTGGCTTGAGTAAAAAATGTAATAATTTCGACAGGTAAATTCGTACTTATGCATAGAAAATTCTAGATGGATGGTAAAACTGAATAGGTTTAGAGTGTTTACTGTCTTGAAAAATGACCCAAAAAGGATTTTTAATATTGCACATCAGCACATCAGCACATCAGCACATCAGCACATCAGCACATCAGCACATCAGCACATCAGCACATCAGCACATCAGGAAATTCGTTGCTCAAAGTAACTGTAGATTTGATCTATAAAAAAAGCCGATACTTTTGCATCGGCTTTTTTGTGACTCATCAACTTCGATGTTTTATTCGACATGAACTGTTTTTTCAGTAGACTCTGTATTTTCTAACAGAAGTTTTTTGCCAATTGGAATTTGTCGAGGTAATTTCTCTTCTGGAATGATACGCTCTAAATCGATCACTAATAAGCCGTTTTCATAATCTGCTTGTTGAACTTCAATATGTTCATCTAAGCGAAGCGATAATTTAAATGAACGACGCGCAATTCCTTTATGAAGATATTCGGTTTGTTCAGATTGAATAGCTTCCGGTTTTCCTGTGATTGAGAGAAGTTGATTTTCAAGACTGATATTTAACTCATCTTGACTAAATCCTGCAGTAGCGACCACGATGCGATATCTGTTCTCACCTTTTTTTTCAATGTTATAAGGTGGGTAGTTTGGAGCATCACTTTGCATTGCATAATCAATAAAATCGTTTAAACGATCAAAACCAATACTACGACGAAACAATGGATGAAGATTTAAGTTACTCATGATTAAAACCTCCTGAGGTCAGCAAAGTCATAAAAATAAGAATGTTGTTCTGTCATGACTATCATCAACAGAACCAGATGATCATCATTAATCTGGCAATTTTTTATATAGGTTCAGACCGAAATTTTTCAATAATAAATTCAAAAAAAATTTAAAAATATTTTATAAATAATTGATTTTTTATAGTTTATAAATAAAAAATTTCTATCCTTGTTGTTTGGTTTGAAATGATTTATGGTGGATAAATCAATCAACAAAGGGCATATGGAGCCTGAACTGTAATGATCGATTTATATTATTGGGGAACACCCAACGGATTAAAAATAACAATTGCACTCGAAGAAATGGCTTTAGATTATCAAATCTATCCAATCAATATATTAGAAAATGATCAGTTCCAAACTGACTTTCTTGCGATCTCTCCTAATAATAAAATTCCTGCGATAGTTGATCAAAATGGACCGAATAATCAATCGATTTCGATTTTCGAGTCTGGTGCAATACTGCAATATTTAGGACGTAAAACGGGACAATTCTATCCTCAGCACGAAATCGCGAGGATTCAGGTTGAACAATGGTTGATGTGGCAAATGGGTGGTCTAGGACCGATGTTAGGTCAAAATCATCATTTCGCTAAATTTGCTAAAGAGAAAATCCCTTATGCGATCGAGCGCTACATTACAGAAACCAAAAGATTATATGGAGTGCTCAATAAGCAGTTAGTTGGGCAAGACTATGTGGCAGGTGAGTACTCTATTGCGGATATGGCAATTTTCCCTTGGTTGATGCGGCACGAGTGGCAAAGTATTCATTTAGCAGAGTTTCCTGAAGTGGAAGCTTATATTCAACGTATCCAACAGAGACCAGCGGTACAAAAGGCGCTTGCACTACTAAAGTAGATCACGGATTTAAGTGTGCTAAACTCTATACATCTAAACCACCATTTGGTGGTTTTTTTATGGAGAACTGCCATGAAGGATTTTTTTTTAAATTTTAGCAAAATTGTTGAATCTAATTCAAAAGTATACTGGGCAATTATTGCTGGTATTTTACTCTGTGTTGCTTCTTATATCGTCGAAATATTTCATGTGCAAAATATCAATGCAGCAATCGAACCAGATTCTAGGGATCAATTAAAACAGGTGATTCCAGCAATTACGAGTAAATATACGGTGCTACGTGTCATCATAGTAGTGTTGGCAATTGCGTGGTCGATAAAAGAATATCGTAAAACTCAGAAACTTCTAGCGGTGAATAAATCCAGTAAATGAATCTGATTTTATTGTTCTTAAGTGCCTTTGGAGCCGCCACTTTATTGCCCTTACAGTCCGAAGCAATATTGTTGGGGTCATTTGCTCTAAAACAATTTTCGCCGTGGATGCTTATTTTTGTTGCAAGTGTAGCGAATGTGATGGGTTCATGCGTTAATTGGTGGTTGGGCTTAAAAATAGAGCAGTTTAAAACCAAAAAGTGGTTTCCATTTAAGTCAGATCAAATGATTCGTGCTCAACGAGCTTATCAGCAGTATGGTACATGGTCCCTTCTTTTAAGTTGGGTGCCTATCATTGGTGATCCAATCACCTTAATTGCAGGAATTTTGAAAGAAAAATTCTGGAAATTTATCTTCGTGGTGGGTATAGCGAAAACAGGTCGATATCTATTTATCTACTGGGTGTATCTTGGTTTGTTCTAAATTTTCGTAGAGTAAAACTCATCAAGATTAATTTGTCTGAATCAAGATTAACGGTGCTTTTGTTTTGCGCAAAGATGCTATAGAATACTCGCTCCCTTACCTGCAGGTCGTATTGTAATGGTGCAAACGAGCCGAACAGGTGTTCAAAAGAGGTTGTTATGCCTAAGATGAAAACTCGCCGTGGTGCAGCAAAACGCTTCAAAGCGACTGCTAATGGTTTTAAGCGTAAACAAGCGTTCAAACGCCACATTTTGACCAAAAAATCTGCTAAGCGTATTCGTCAATTGCGCGGCTGTGTAATGGTTCACGTAAGTGACGTTGCTTCAGTTCGTCGTATGTGCCCGTACATCTAAGGAGATTATAAATGGCTCGTGTAAAACGTGGTGTACAGGCTCATCGCCGTCACAAAAAAATTCTTGCTCGTGCTAAAGGTTACTATGGTGCTCGTTCACGCGTTTACCGCGTAGCGTTCCAAGCGGTAATCAAAGCAGGTCAATATGCTTACCGTGACCGTCGTCAAAAGAAACGTCAATTCCGTGCTTTATGGATTGCGCGTATCAATGCTGGTGCACGTCAAAATGGTTTGTCGTACAGCCGTATGATCGATGGCTTGAAAAAAGCTCAAGTGATCATCGACCGTCGCGTACTTGCTGACATCGCTATGCATGACGCAGTTGCATTTGCTGCTTTAGCTGAAAAAGCTAAAGGCGCATTAGCTGCTTAATCATCGTAGATGAGAAAAAGACCGCTTTTTAGCGGTCTTTTTTATTTTCATTGTTTACGACCAAATAAAGCCAAGAGATTAGTATGAATAAAATTATGGTCGTCGGTACAGCAGCATCTGGGAAAACAACCTTTGCACGTAAGTTGGCTGCTCAACTGCAAGTCGATCATATTGAACTTGATAATCTCTTTTGGTTGGATAACTGGACCGAGTCAGCTTCAATACAATTTCAAGAAAAATTTATAAATCGTGTTAGGTCTATGAATAAGGGCTTCGTGATTGATGGTAATTATTCCCTGATTCAAAATTTAATCTTAAATGAGATCGACACTGTGATGTGGTTGGATTTTTCACTACGCGTAAATCTTTATCGTGTGATTAAGAGGTCGCTATACCGTGTGATTAGCCAAAAGAAAATATGGAAAAATTCTAACAATAGAAAACATTGGGCGAAATTATTAAGTAAAGACTCAATAATATTGTGGGTAGTCCAAACACATGGGAAAAATAGACTTAAATATTTGCAGATGATGAATGCCACTCAATATCATCATATAAAGTGGCTACATTTTCATAAAACTGAACAATTAGATGAATTTTTAAAACATCACAGTCCAAAATAGTAAGCGCAGAAACAGATTATTGCAGTGACTAAAATGAGGGCAAAAACATTTGATTTACCTGTTTTAGGTGTGGGTTGGTGAGAACTGGAATCATTGTTGAAAAAGCGTTTTCCATGTTGAGTATGTGTTGAGGCTTCATCCAAAGGGGAGTGAATTTCGGGGCTTTTTAAATGAGCAGTTTTATAGTGATTTGCTACTTTAGTAATGAATTTTGCACTCAGGTCATCTAACTTTTGTTGAAATACCTTCAGTTGTTTTTCTTCATCAAGAGATTCTTGATGATCTTGCTCCAAAAGCTTTCGTTTTTGAATCTTTAAATGTTGTTCTAGATGCATGAAACGCACTAAGGTTTCATTGGCATAAGGTGCTGCATAATCTTGTGGCAGTAATGGTAAGGCAGCTCCAGCGTTGGAGGGTGATTGATCGTCAGTACCATAAAAGATTGCGCCACGTTTAACGGATTCCACCCCTTGTGCTAATGCGCGATCGAACAGCTCATTCTCTGTGTAGTCGTGAATATCATTCCAATTAGGTGCTTGAAGATCTGCCTCAACACGTTTGATATGTTGGGTGGATAGATCAAAACGCCAAAATGTTTCAATTCGTGCAGGGAGTGTTTGGTTGTTTGGTATGTCGAAGTCTTGTTCAGAGCTATACCATTCGGCAAGTTCTTTACCACAGATCCATGCTGTTTTTACATTACGGTGATGACTGACAATGAAATGGGAATATGGTAAAAGCTCAACATTTGGATTGGGATTTTTTTCATCGATTAATAAACTTGAGTTATGTAGGCTTAAGCGCGTGACACCCTGACGTTTTAAGCTTTCTAACCAAACTTGGAAATGTTGTGCCAATAAGTGTTGCGTATTTAAATCTCGAAAAAGGAAATGATGCTGATTAAAAATCGCATGATTTCTCCAGTGTTGAAAACTTAAATCCTGATTTAAAAACTCATTGCCGTAAGTCACGAGTGTGAGCTGTTGTTTCCAAATTTGATCTAATGCCATGACATATCTTCTCAATGATCATTGCGCATATCTTAAACTTTTTATAAATGTAATTTCCAATTTAATTCCACATCCAATTTTAACACTTGCTGATCTTCATACGGAGCTATAAAAGCTGTTAGAATGCGCAGTTATATTATTTTTTATATTTGTTGCTTTGAGAGTTACTATGTCACTGGAAGCCCTGACCACTGAAGCGCTCGCTGCCATTGCAGCAGCTCAAGACCTTGCAACACTCGATCAGGTTCGAGTGCAATTTACGGGTAAGAAAAGCCAGCTTGCTGAACAATCGAAAGCACTGGGTAAAATGGATCCGGAAGAGCGTAAGGTTTTTGGTGCGCAGATTCATTCAGTTCGAGAAGCGATTAATGGCGCATTAACTGAGCGTCAAACTGCATTACAAAAAGCTGCACTAGAACAAAAATTAGCAAGTGAACAGATCGATATCACGTTGCCTGGTCGTGGTCAACAGGTGGGCAGTATCCACCCAGTGACCCAAGTACAAGAGCGTATTTGTCAATTCTTCACGAAAGCAGGTTTTTCTGTTGCGACTGGTCCAGAGGTTGAAGATGACTATCACAACTTTGAGGCATTGAATATTCCGGGTCATCACCCTGCGCGTGCAATGCATGATACCTTTTACTTCGATGTAAACCATTTGCTTCGTACGCATACCTCTGGTGTACAGATTCGTACGATGGAAACACAGCAACCACCAATTCGTATTGTATGTCCAGGTCGTGTGTATCGTTGTGACTCAGACCAAACACATTCTCCGATGTTCCACCAAATTGAGGGTTTGTACGTTGCAGAAAATACGAGCTTTGCTGAGTTAAAAGGATTATTGGTTAATTTGCTGAATGAGTTCTTTGAAAAAGACTTGAAAGTACGTTTCCGCCCATCTTACTTCCCATTCACAGAACCAAGTGCTGAAGTCGACATCATGGATGAGCGAGGAAAATGGTTAGAAGTATTAGGTTGTGGCATGGTGCATCCAAATGTTCTTCGTTCAGCGGGTATTGATCCAGATAAGTACAAAGGCTTTGCATTTGGTTTAGGTGTTGAACGTTTTGCAATGCTTCGTTATGGCATAAACGACTTGCGTATGTTCTACCAAAATGATGTGCGTTTCTTACGCCAGTTTGCTTAAAACTTTTTATTAAATCCTCTCCTAACTTGAGGAACTCCACAGAATCATTTGGGGTTCTCTCCCTTAGCAAAGGGGGTTAGAGGGAGGATTCTAGAGATTTGAATTACAGGTTTTATATCAATGAAAATTAGCGAAAATTGGCTACGCACATGGGTTAACCCAGCCATCGATAGCGATACTTTATCTGACCAACTGACCATGCTTGGTCTTGAGGTAGATGATTTGTCTCCTGCTGCAAAACCATTTACAGGTGTGGTTGTAGGTGAAGTACTTACGGTAGAACAGCACCCAGATGCAGATCGTTTACGTGTAACGACTGTCAACATTGGTGTGGGTGAACCATTACAAATTGTCTGTGGTGCACCTAATGTACGTGCAGGAATGAAAGCACCCGTAGCAACCATCGGTGCAGTATTGCCAGGTGATTTTAAAATCAAAAAAGGTAAGCTTCGTGGTGTTGAATCACAAGGTATGCTGTGCGGTGCATCTGAAATTGATTTAGAAGATAAAATCGACGGTCTACTCGAGCTTCCTGCGGACGCGCCAGTCGGTGTAAACGTACGTGAATATCTAGACCTTGATGACAACGTGATTGATATTAGTATCACACCAAACCGTGGTGACTGTTTCAGTATTCGTGGGATTGCACGTGAAATTGGTGTGATTAACCAACTTCCTGTGACTGCGCCTGAAATTAAAGAAGTGGCTGCAACGATTGCTGATGAAAAGAAGGTCGTTGTATCTACTGAAGGTTGCCCACGTTACTTAGGTCGTGTTATCAAAAATGTCAACACCAAAGCGCCAACTCCTGAATGGATGGAACGCGCACTGGCTCGTTCTGGTATCCGTCAGCACAGTATCTTGGTTGATATTACCAACTATGTATTAATGGAGTTGGGTCAACCGCTTCACGCATTTGATGGTGGTAAAGTTCAAGGTGCGGTACACGTTCGTCAAGCAACTGCAGGTGAAAAACTTGTTCTATTGAATGAGCAAGAAGTTGAAATGCAAGACAACGTGATGGTGATTGCAGATGACGAAAAAGCATTAGCAATTGCGGGCATCATGGGTGGTCTGTCTTCATCGGTAACAGACGCAACGACTGAAATCTTCCTTGAATCAGCATTCTTTGCACCGCTTCATATCGCAGGTCGTGCGCGTAGCTTCGGTTTACATACAGATGCGTCTCAGCGCTATGAGCGTGGAGTAGATTTCGAACTTCCAATGATCGCAATGCACCGTGCATCTCAGTTGATTTCTGAGCTTGCAGGTGGTGAATTTGGTCCAATTACTGTAGCAGAAAATCCAGCAGTATTACCAACACGCGAAGCAATCGAGCTTGAGCAGGCGCAAGTTGATCAACTTCTTGGTTATAAAGTTGAATCTGACTTTATTACTAATGCATTAACACGTCTAGGTTGTCAGGTAACAATTAAAGCACAAGGTCAATGGTCTGTCGTACCGCCATCACATCGTTATGATATGGCAATCTACCAAGACTTAATTGAAGAGGTTGCGCGTATTCATGGTTATGACAACATTCAAATCAGCTTGCCTGTGATTGATGTGAAACTTGCAAAATACCAAGATCAATTTGAAGTTGCACAATTACGTCAAACTTTGGTTGCACTTGGTTACCAAGAGGCAATCAGCTTTAGTTTTGCTGATTTAAAACTTGAAAAACAGTTAAACCCGAGTGTAAACCCTCTGGCATTAGCAAATCCAATTTCAAGCGATTTAGCGGTAATGCGTTCGACTTTACTTTCAAGCTTAATTCCTTGTGTCCAATACAACGTTAATCGTCAACAAAGTCGCGTACGCTTCTTTGAGCTTGGCTTACGTTTTGATTATCAAGAAGCAACCAGTATTCATGATCTTAAGCAAATACCTACACTTGCGATTGTGGCAACAGGTGCGAAAAATCAGGAATCTTGGCATGCTAAACCTCAGCCAATGGATTTCTTCGATTTTAAAGGTGAAATTGAGGCCGTATTGGCGGCTGGGCGAGTTCAAGTAGAATATGTGCGTTCAGAGCGTTCATGGTTACATCCAGGTCAATCTGCTGAAATTTTAGTGAACGGGCAATCGATTGGTTATATTGGTCGTTTACATCCATCGCTTGAAGATGAGCTTGATCTCGCAACGACATGGGTAGCAGAACTCGATCAATCGTCTGTTTTGCAAACTTATGTATCTAATTTTACAGAATTATCACGATTTCCTTCAGTGAGACGTGATATTGCAGTTTTAATTAGTGATAAGATTAATGTTAGTGAAATTCAGCAACTTATCGAAAAAACTGGAGGAGAGTTACTTGATTCTTCTTGGTTATTCGATGTGTATACGGGTCAAGGTGTAGAAGAGGGTAAACGTTCATTGGCGTTTGCACTTTTATGGCAGCATCCGAGTCGCACGCTTGAGGATGCTGAAATTAAATCTGGTATGGATAATATTTTACAAGTGTTAGAAAACACTTACCAAGCGACATTGAGGGCCTCATGACAGCATTAACAAAAGCAGAAATGGCTGATCATTTGAGTGAGCTGACGAGTTTAAATCGTCGTGAAGCTAAACAAATGGTTGAGTTGTTTTTTGATGAAATTAGCCAGGCATTAATTGCAGGTGAACATGTCAAATTATCGGGTTTTGGTAATTTCGAACTGCGTGACAAGCGTCAGCGTCCAGGGCGTAATCCAAAAACAGGTGAGGAGATTCCTATTTCTGCTCGCCGTGTAGTGACCTTCCGTGCTGGTCAAAAGTTTAGACAGCGTGTAGGGACAGAGCAAGTCGATTAATCGCTTGATCAAATAACATTATAAAAAAACCTGAGCTCAGCTCAGGTTTTTTTATGCTCTTAACTTTATGCGTATTCATAAAATTCAGCGCATAAAAAAAGAGAACCAAAGGTTCTCTTTTTTTCGAATAATCTAAACTTTAGATTATTGAGCAGCAGAAGCAGCAGCAGTAGCGTCAGCAGCAGCGTCAGTAGCTTCAGCAGCAGCATCAGTAGCTTCAGCAGCAGCAGCGTCAGCTTGAGCAGCAACTTCAGAAGAAGCTTCAACAGCAGCAGCGTCAGCAGCTACAACAGCTTCAGAAGCAGCTTCTACAGCTTCAGATGCAGCAGCGTTTGCGTCAGCAGCAGCTTCTTCAGTTTTTTTAGCACAACCAACGAAAGCTAAAGTAGTAGCAACGGCAGCAGCAATAGCAATTTTTTTGAATAACATGGCATCACTCTCATTAAAATAAATTGAGACAAAAAACCCGGTTAGTCTGTTGTGTGCTTTTATTATTCCTAACGTTAGTAAGGTTAATAACGCATGGAGCAGCCTAACTGGTATGCCGACATGCTATCACTGAGTATTTTGAATTACTACTAGGCGAAATGAAAAAATGCTTAAAAAATGAGAAATTTGACCCTATTTTTAACAGAAAATTACAATCATTTTTGCATTTTGAATTGGAGAAATACTAAGTAAATACTTAAAAAATAAAGGGAATTAAAATACAAGATGATAAAAATCACATACTTGCAAGAAAAGTTACATTCAAAAGTCGGTATTGTGTATTTATGTAAATGGTGTCAACCCAAATAAAAGGCCATCAATAAATGATGGCCTTTTGCGTATTAGTTGGCAGCTTTGCGTTTCATTTGATCGAAGAAATCATCATTGGTCTTGGTTTCCTTCATGCGATCAAGTAAGAATTCCATCGCAGCAAGTTCGTCCATAGGATGGAGAAGCTTACGTAAAATCCAAACCTTACGTAGTTTATCTTCATCCATGAGACGTTCTTCACGACGTGTACCAGATTTCTTAATATTCATCGCAGGGAATACGCGCTTCTCTGCAATACGGCGATCAAGCGTAATTTCTTGGTTACCTGTACCTTTGAATTCTTCGTAGATGACTTCATCCATTTTACTGCCAGTTTCAATTAAAGCAGTAGAAATGATCGTAAGTGAACCACCTTCTTCGATATTACGTGCAGCACCGAAGAAACGTTTTGGACGTTCTAAAGCGTGGGCATCAACACCACCAGTTAAAACTTTACCTGATGATGGAATAACAGTGTTATATGCACGTGCTAAACGTGTAATTGAGTCAAGCAAAATAACAACGTCTTTTTTGTGTTCTACCAGACGTTTCGCTTTTTCAATCACCATTTCAGCGACTTGAACGTGACGTGCAGGTGATTCGTCAAATGTTGAAGCAACAACTTCACCACGAACGGTACGTTCCATTTCTGTTACTTCTTCTGGGCGCTCATCAATGAGAAGAACGATTAGGAAGCATTCAGGATTATTACGAACAATAGATTGAGCAATGTTTTGGATCAACATTGTCTTACCAGCTTTAGGTGGTGCAACAATAATTGAACGTTGACCTTTACCAATTGGAGCAACTAAATCGACAACACGCGCAGTTAAATCTTCAGTCGAACCATTTCCTAACTCCATCACTAATTGTTCAGTTGGGAATAAAGGCGTTAAGTTTTCGAAAAGAATCTTATTGCGAGAGTTTTCTGGCGTGTCGTAGTTAATTTGATTCACTTTTAAAAGTGCAAAATAACGTTCGCCTTCTTTTGGTGGACGAATCGTACCTGTAATCGTATCCCCAGTGCGCAAATTGAAGCGGCGAATTTGAGAAGGGCTGACATAAATGTCATCTGGACCCGCAAGGTAAGACCCTGCTGCAGAACGTAAAAAACCGAAACCATCAGACAGAATTTCAAGAACACCATCGCCGAAAATTTCTTCACCATTCATAGCATGGCGTTTCAAAATGGCAAAAATAATGTCTTGCTTACGGTTACGTGCCATTCCTTCAAGGCCCATGAACTCAGCAATTTTGATGAGTTCGCCTATCGGTTTTTTCTTGAGTTCAGTTAAGTTCATAAATGGTCGATTGAATTAAAAGGAAGTGTGGAACACAGATAGAATAGAAGCAAAAGACATCCGCAGTGCAAGAAAAGAGCAGCAATTGATTTGCACAATAACAAACTCAGAATCTAGTAAGTTCTTTCGAGGAGAAATGTGTAAACAATTTCTTTAGCCGAGCGGCGATCTTATGTTTTGTGTATTGTAAGAAACGAGGAGAAATTGTCCAAGTGTTTCTTGATCATGCAATATAAGTGAGATATGGCTCTTTGTCAATTTTACCGTCAAAAAAAGCGCCAAAAATTTGACGCTTTCAAGGCAATTAAAATTGAAAGAATTAGATATTTTCTTCAATAAAAGCTGCAAGTTTAGATTTAGGAGCTGCACCAACTTGTTGAGCAACAACTTCACCATTTTTGAACATCAATAAAGCTGGGATATTACGAATATTGTAATTTACAGCAGTTTGTTCGCATGAAGTTACGTCAACTTTTACGATTTTAACCTTACCTTCGTATTCAGTTGCTAAAACTTCAAGTACAGGAGCAATAGCTTTACATGGCGCACACCAGCCTGCCCAAAAATCAACAAGAACTGGCGTGTCAGAATTTAAAACGTCAGCTTCAAAATTAGCATCAGTTGTATTAACAATATTAGCAGACATGGAATTTGCTCCGAATAATTTTTTGAAAACGGTCTATCTATGTATATAAGTATTACATAGACCACTTTAACAAAGTAGGGGATAGGGTTTATTTTCGGACTAAATTCTGTAAATGTCTAATTGATGCTCACGATTTCCATGATCGGTGTAACACAATTGTCATATATGATGATTTTTTAAATAGTCGTTAAATTGACTAAATAAATGGCTTTTAAATTACAGTTATGTGAATTAATCTAGGCACAATTCTGGTTGAACTTAGCGCAACAATGTCTGATTTTTTGATTGATGAAGAACTCCTTGCAGCCATTGATATGGGCTCAAACAGCTTCCACTTGGCGATTGCTCGAGTTGATCATGGTGAGGTAAAAAAAGTCGCATCGATGTCTGAAAAGGTCCAATTGGCCGCAGGTTTAGATGAAAATAAAAATTTGACAGAAGCTGCTCAACAACGTGGTTTAGCATGCTTGGCTCGATTTGTAGGGCGCCTAAGTTCAGTCCAATCGAATCGTTTAAGAATTGTCGCCACCAATGCTTTACGCCAAGCTAAAAATGGGCATGAATTCATTCAAAAAGCAGCTGAAATTCTGCCTAAACCTATTGAAATTATTGCTGGTCGTGAAGAAGCACGCTTAATTTATTTAGGTGTATCACATACTATGGCGAACAGCGGTCGCCGTTTGGTGATTGATATTGGTGGTGGCTCGACTGAGTTAATCATTGGTGAAGAGTTTGAGCCGATTCATACTGAATCCGTGCAAATGGGATGCGTTGCATTTACGAAGGCCTATTTTGCAGACGGCGATATTAATCCAAAAGCTTTCGATCGTGCGGTGACTGCTGCACGCAAAGAAATCTCGGGTATCGCGACAACTTATCGTGCGGCAGGATGGGATACTGTTGTCGGTTCAAGTGGAACCATTAAAGCCTGTCGTCAAATTGCGGTAAATATGGGCTGGAGCGATGATCAGGAAAACTTGACTCGTGAAGGCTTGGAAAAACTTAAAGATAAATTACTCAAATATAAACATATTTCAGACATGGAATTTGAGGGTCTTAAGGAAGATCGTCGTGCAGTCCTACCTGCGGGTATTGCGATTTTATACGCTGTATTTGAAGTTCTTCAAGTTGATAAGCTGGTCTATTCAGATGGCGCCTTACGAGAAGGTGTAATGTATGATTTACTCGGGCGTTTCCAGCATGAAGATATTCGAGATCGTAGCGTACAAGCCTTGATGGGGCGTTATGGTGCTGATCAAAAACAAGCAGAACGTGTTGTTGAAACGGCTCAACATTTATTTGATAGCGTGGCAGGAACGCTTGGTCTAAATAATGACGATAGTGATTTGCTACGTCGAGCAGCTTATCTTCATGAAATAGGTTTAGCCATTAGTCATAGTGGTTATCATCGTCATGGCGCATATTTGCTTCAGCATTCTGACATTGCTGGTTTTTCACAAATTGATCAAAATCATTTGTCACATTTGGTCGCTCATCATCGCCGTAAATTGCGTGCTGAAGCAAAAAATGATGTGACGAAAGTCGGTGGAATTAAACTTGTCTATCTATGTTTGCTCCTTCGTCTCGCAATTTTGCTGAATCACAGCCGAAGCGATGAGATGCTTCCTGCCATTGAATTAAAGATATTAGATGAGCAACAATGGCAACTGAAAGTTTCTGGTGATGCAAAACAATGGCCTTTGTTGGTTGCAGAGCTGCATGATGAGCAGGTGCAATTTAAACATTGGGATATCGTTTTGAATATTCAGTCGGAACAATTTATTGGCTAACAGAAGCTGATAAGCGAATTTTATTAGTTAACTACGTCATAGTTAATTTAGGGATATTCATCGACTTATGAAAAATAAAGCTGCTCAATCTAAAGCATGGAAAACGGTTCAAATTGCGCGTCATCCAGATCGCCCACAATTTTTAGATTATGTGAGCGAAATTTTTACAGAATTTGATGCACTTCATGGTGACCGTTTATATGGTGATGATGGTGCAATGGTTGGCGGTTTAGCACGTTTTAATGGTCAGGCTGTGATGGTGGTTGGTCAACATCGTGGTCGTAGTACACGTGAAAAGTTACAGCATAATTTTGGGATGAGTAATCCAGAAGGCTATCGCAAGTCTCAGCGTTTACTTAATATGGCTGAACGCTTTAATCTTCCAGTTTTCACATTTATTGACACCATGGGTGCATACCCTGGCGTAGGTGCTGAAGAGCGTGGACAAGCAGAAGCAATTGCTACGAGTCTAGCTCAACTCTCAAGTTTAAAAGTACCTGTCATCGCGACTGTTCTAGGCGAGGGTGGTTCTGGCGGCGCATTAGGCATTGGCGTTGCAGATCGTGTGATTATGCTCTCTCACAGTATTTACTCTGTGATTTCACCTGAAGGTTGTGCCTCAATTCTTTGGAAAACTGCTGAAAAAGCAGAGCAAGCGAGTGAAGCACTTGCACTCACTGCAGATAAACTGAAAGAACTTGGTATTGTTGAGTATGTTGTAGATGAAGGTGAGGGTGCTCATCTTCAGCCAGACGTAGTCATGGATAAATTAAAACATGTGTTACAAGCTGCACTTGATGAGCTTGTTCCAATGGATGCAAATGCAAGATGCGAAGCACGTTACCAACGTTTAATGAAGTTTGGCAGCGACAATTCAGGTCTAGCTTCTTAAAACAAATTGCCAAATTTGGTGATGAACACACGTTCTTAGTGGGATGTAGTGGCGGCATGGATTCCATGCTGTTGCTGTATCTCATGTCTCAATTAATTCCCCAAAAAATCCGTGCGATTAATATTAACCACCAGTTGCAATCTGCAAATCAGGAATGGGCTGAATTCGTCCATCAATTTTGTATAGCAGCGCACATCCCTGTGGTTCTCGAGACAGTTCAAGTTGCTGAGGGGAATTTGGAACAGCAAGCTCGAGCAGCACGTTATCAAGCTTTTAAACATCATTTATCCGACACAGATATTTTAGTACTGGCACATCATCAGCAGGATCAAGCTGAGACCGTATTATTACGTTTGTTCTCTGGTGCTGGAATACAGGGGTTGTCCGCGATGAAATTATTAGATTCACGTGAAGACATCATTATTTGGCGACCATTATTGAGTCTAAGTCGTGAGCAGATTTGCCAATGGGTAGAACAACTCAAATTGCCCTACGTGGATGACCCGACCAATTTTGATACGCACTATGATCGAGCTTGGTGCCGTCATGAGCTTTGGAATATTTTGCAAAGCCGATTCCCTAAAATGCAACATGCGATTGTGAGAACCAGTGTGTTGATGCAAGATGCGGATGAAATTTTGCAAGAGATTTTACAACAGGATTTGGCGTTCTGTGGCGATGATGATCATCTAGATTTACGACAACTCAATCAATTAAGTTTAGCAAGAAGAAGACAACTTTTATCCAATTGGATGAAAGGTAAGGATCAATACCGTCCTGCATTTAAGATGGTAGAGCGATTGACTGAAGAAGTTATTTTGGCGAAACCTGATGCACAAGCAGCATTGCATTGGAATGGACAATATTATGTTCGTTTCCAAAATATCTTATATCGAGTTCCTAAGGATGAATACTTAGCAGAATCAAACACAACTGATTCGGAAATAAAATTTGAAATCCAGCAAGTTGTTAATTTAGCTTCGGGTCAATTTAAGATCTGCCAACATCATGAAGAGTGTGGTCTGCGTACAGAACTTTTAAATCAGTCTCTGACATTGCATTATCGTCAAGGTGGGGAAAAAGTCCATTTGCATGGACGTGTGGGGAAATGGCCATTAAAAAAAGCAATTCAAGAGGCACAAATTTTTCCATGGAAGCGTCATACTATTCAAATTTTAAGCTTAGATAATGTTATGCTTGGTGTTTTCACGCCAAAAGGGTTTTGGCTGGCTGAATCAGAATATTGTGAAGTCGGTGGTTGGCAGCCAAAGTTAGTTTCATCGCTATAAAATCAAGGTTGAGAGTCGTTCATGAGTGTTGCGTTAAACTGTAATATTTGTTTCATTGGTGGTGGTAATATGGCTCAAGCCCTAATTGGAGGGTTGATTAGTCGTGGTTTACCAACAACGCGTATTACAGTTTCCGATCCTGTAGAACGTGTGAGAGAGTTATTAAAAGAAAAAGAAATTCAAGTTACAGACAATAATGAAGACGCGATCCAAAATGCTGATGTTGTTGTTCTGGCGGTGAAACCACAAGTACTGGCACAAGTTCTTAAACCGTTAAAAGATAAATTTGAGAATAAGTTAATTGTTTCGATTGTAGCAGGAGCTGAAATTGCAACGATTGCTGCATTAACGGGGACGGAGTTTATCGTTCGTGTCATGCCTAATACACCTGCATTGGTTCAAACAGGTGCCCATGGTTTATATGCTCATGACGTTGTTGACCAAGCAAAGCGTGAATTGGCAAGTCAGATTTTAGCTGCAACAGGCTTAACACTTTGGGTAAACTCAGAAGAGCAAATTGATGCAGTAACTGCGGTATCGGGGTCAGGTCCAGCGTACTTTTTCTATATGATGGAAAGTATGATTCGTGCTGGGAAAAATTTAGGCTTGGATGAGAAAACTGCAACAGCATTAACGCTACAAACAGCTCTCGGTGCTGCACAAATGGCGATCACCAGTTCTAATACGCCATCTGAACTGCGTAGAAATGTGACATCACCAAATGGTACAACTCAAGCGGCCTTGGAAGTTTTTGATCGAGCGCAAATTTCACAGAATATTCAAGCTGCTCTTGCGGCTGCAAAAAAACGCAGTCAGGAGCTCGCTCAGGAATTAAGTGATAGTTCTAAATAACTAAATTTTAGGAAAATTGAAGTATGGGTGCGAACTCTGCGCTATTTTTTGACATTATCATTAATGTTGCGATTTTATTGGTATTTTTCCGTTTTTTAATGCAATTGGCGGCAGTCAGTCCATATAACCCTGTTGTGCTATCGACAGTGAAAGCAACTAAAATTGTAGATGTGTTTGGACGAATCTTGCCAACTGTGGCACAGGGGCGTGTAAATCTAGCAGCTTTAGTGCTGATCGTGTTGTTGTATTTTCTTAAGGTATTTGGCTATAAATATTTAAATGCCTTACCAACAGGCGATGTATTGTACTTTATTGGTTCAACAGTACTTTCAATGTTGCAGGCATTAATTTCAATTCTTAAATATTTACTGTTCGCTTACATCATATGTAGTTGGATTTTGATGTTTTCACAAACACGTTCACCTTATATTGAAGTGATTCAAGAATTAGCTGAACCGATGTTGGCACCATTCCGTAAAGTAATGCCAAATTTAGGGATGATTGATCTATCTCCAATCCTTGCATTCTTTACACTTTATATTGCTGAAATCATGTTGAAATCAATTGGTTAAATCTAGATTACGGATTTTAACAATTTTATAAAAAAGGACTCATTTGAGTCCTTTTTTACAATTTAAGAATCTTAGAAATTAGTGCGCTTCGCCCCAGTTTTTCCCTTTGCCGACTTCAACAACAAGTGGCACAGAGAGTTGAACAACACCTTGCATTGCATCTGCGATTTTAATAGCGATCTCGTCAGCAATCGCTTCATCTACCTCAAACACTAATTCATCGTGAACTTGCAATAATAATTTGGCCTGAGCTTTAGGTAAAATTTTATCTACTTCGATCATTGCCATTTTTATAATCTCCGCAGCAGAACCTTGAAGAGGCGCATTAATTGCAGCGCGTTCAGCTGCCTTTCGAATCATCATATTGCGCGCATCGATATCTGGGGTGTATAAGCGTCGCCCTGTAATGGTTTCAACAAAGCCTTGTTCTAATGCGACTTGTCGTGTGCGTTGCATATATTCATAAATGCCAGGATAGCGATGGAAATATTGTTTAATGTAATTTTGAGATTCTTCGCGTGTGAATCCCAACTGACGTGTTAAACCAAACTCAGACATGCCATAAAGTAATCCAAAGTTGACTGCCTTGGCTTGGCGACGTTGATCATTGGTTACATCATCCAAAGCAATATTTAATACTTCTGCTGCAGTACGGCGATGAACATCTTGGCCGTGATTAAACGCGTCAACTAAAGCCTCATCTTGTGAAAAATGTGCCATAAGACGTAGTTCAATTTGTGAGTAATCGGCAGCAAGTAAAACCCGACCTTCAGGTGCAACAAAAGCTTTTCGGATTTGACGACCGATCTCTTCACGAATTGGAATATTCTGAAGATTAGGATCAGTAGAAGATAATCGTCCAGTTGCGGTTAAAGCTTGATGGTAGCTGGTATGAACACGATGACTTTCATTATTGGCTTGTTTAATTAAACCATCAGTATAGGTACTTTTTAACTTAGACAAGCCACGATATTCTAAAATAAGTGCAGCGATCGGGTGATCAATTTTCTCAAGAATGCTTTCGCTGGTACTGTATTGACCTGTTGAAGTTTTCTTACCACCTTTTAAACCTAACTTATCAAAAAGAATATCACCCACCTGCTTAGGTGAGCTGACATTGAAGGGTTGACCCGCGATTTCGATAATCTGATTTTCTAACTCTAGAATTGTATTAGAAAATTCTTGACCCAATTGATCGAGGAAACTCAAATCGAGCTGAATTCCATTTTCTTCCATCGTCGTCAGAACTGCAGCTGTCGGCATTTCGATTTGATGAAGAATATTGAGAAGCTCTGGGATTTCTTTAAGCTTACGCTCCAATACCTCATACAAACGATAGGTTACATGGGCATCTTCAGCGGCATAATGCGCTGCTGTTTCGATTTCAATTTGATTAAAGGTTTTTTGTTTAGCACCTTTGCCAGCCACTTGTTCGTAAGTGGTGGTTAAGTGGCTAAGATAAACGCGCGCAACGTCATCCATACCATGGCGCGTCGCCACAGCATTGAGCACGTACGAGGCAAGCATGGTGTCAAAGTACCAGCCTTGTAAATGAATTCCATGATTTTCGAGAATATGAGCATCATATTTTAAATGATGACCAATCTTCTCAATCTCAGCGTTTTCTAAAATTGGTTTGATTTGCGCAAGAATAGCGTCGCGATCCAATTGCTCTGGAGCACCTTCATAGTCGTGAGCAAGCGGAACGTAATATGCATCTTGGGCATCAAATGCCACAGAGAAGCCTACCATCTCTGCAACACGATAATCTAAACTTGTGGTTTCAGTATCGAAAGCAAAGCGTTTCTCAGTAGTCAATCTTTGAAAGAGTTTTTCCCAATCCGCTGGTGTTAAAACGGTATGGTAAGTTGCCTCGCCAAGCTGATCATCTACACTAGTTTGAACCGCTTGGTCTTCGATTTTCGATGTTGCAGTACTCGGTTTTGCGATAACTTGACTTGATTGTTTATACGCAGCACTATTTGGATTGTTGGGATGATCTAGAGACTGAAGTTGATTTCTAAACTCAAGTTCGGTGTAAAGCTGACGTAACTCTGCAACATTTGGATCTCGGAGTTTAAGATCATCGTAGGTCAGATTCATGTCTAAGTCACAAACAATACTTGCTAGCTGATGATCTAGCGCAATACCATCTGCATTGTCTTTAATATTTTGGCCTACTTTGCCTTTAATTTTATCGACATTTTCAAGAATTCCGCCTATTGAACCATATTCATTCAGCAGTTTAGCCGCAGTCTTTGCCCCGATACCAGGAACGCCCATGATGCCGTCAGAGGCATCTCCCATGAGGGTTAAATAATCAATAATTTGGTTCGGCCAAACACCAAACTTTTCAAAAACGCCATTCACATCCATGGGCTTGTCTTTAAAACTGTCTTCAAGTGTCACTTTGTCCGTGACCAATTGAGCCATGTCTTTATCGCCTGTGGAAATCAAGACTTGATAGCCTTCTTTTTCTGCACGTTTTGCCAGCGTACCGATGATATCATCGGCTTCCGCGCCTGGAATGGCATGGAGTGGGATACCTAAAGCGCGTATTAAATTATGTAAATATGGAATTTGTTGAGCGAGTTCGTCAGGCATGCTCGGTCGATCCCCTTTATATATTGGGGAAAGTTGATGACGGAAAGTTGGTTCAGGTGTGTCAAAAATGACAGCCATGTGTGTAGGTTGAACACGGCGCATTAATTTTTGGATAGCAGAAATAGCTCCGCGAATTGCGTTGGTTTGTAAACCTGTTGACGTCGTTAGCGGTGGTAGTGCGTGATAAGCACGAAATAAAAAATATGACCCATCGACCAAGACAAATGGTGGCATTGAAACGTTCCTAATCCAATTAACTTTTTTATTGTACGTGATTTTCAGCAGTTGCGCTGATACAAGATTTGCAATCAAGTGTACAGAATATGCGATGAAAAACGCAAAATTCCAATTCTTGCTGAGGTATCATCAATCTAGTTAAAAAGGAATGATGTGTATGCTGAAGCAACATAGTGAAATAAAAATGATTTGGTTGATGCTACTCATCATAGTAGCGATCAGTGCTTGGGTTCTAGCGTTGCCGATCATTACGTTTTTATGTGTTGCTGCATTGATCATAAGTGTTATGCAATATGCCCATCATGTTGAAAAACCGCTTACCAACATTGAGCAACAGACTCATTATTCGAAGCAGAATACATCACGATTGCCCTTATATATTTCGTCATTTCTTGCACTAATTGGCAGCTTGTTCGATTGGACATGGTTGGTTGGATTAGGTTTAACACTCTGGATTTATTTTTTTCTAAACTGGTTGCGACAACTTGAGGGACGATTAATTCAAATCGGTGCTTTGCAGGAAAAGCTAATAAAACTAGATCGAGACGATCAGACCAGCACCACAGGTATTTTACAAGATTCAGAGGGAATCCAGACAAATCAGCAGCATGATTTGGGTTTTGGGATGCAAATCAGACGATGGATCTTTCATGGGAATCCTGTTCTCAAAGTTGCGATTACCGTCCTAGTGATTGGGGTCGTCTTATTATTGAGATATATGGTTGAACATTGGACCTTAAGTCTTTCAATCAAACTTTTGGCTGTTGCTGTCATCGCGATCATATGTGTTGCCTTTGGTTATCATATACAGAAAAAAAACCGCGGCTTTGGTCTTGCTTTACAAGGACTGGGTTTTGCGGGATTGTTATTAAGTATTCTATTTGCTTATCACTATAATCTGTTAAATCTCATTAATACGATTACGCTTTACAGCTTGAGCATGCTGTCGTTGGTCATGCTGATTTTAAAACAGCGGTCAGTGGAGCTTTCCCTGATGGGAGTTTTGGTTGCTTATATTGCACCGTTCACATTACCTCATGCAGATTTTTCCTCAGCTCAATTACTGTCTTATTATCTAGCGGTCAATTGTGTTGTAGGTGTAATTTGTACATTACATCCATGGAAAATACTCACTCAAATAGCGTTGCTGCTCATTATTGTTATCGGTGGTGGTTATGCCTTTTTGAATGGCGGTGTTGCAGAGAGATTCGTTTTATCCTGTCTAGTTATTGCACATGCGAGTGTATTTATTTGGTCGGGTTTCAGATTTAACCAGCTCGCTACACATCAAAATCAAGCTCATTTAGGTCAGCGTATTATTGACTCCGCATTGATGTATGTCAGTCCCTTGGTCGCATATGCATTTTTACATCTCATGTATTTAGATCAAACATCGGTTCAAATTGCCTTGTGTTTGGGTTTTGCATTGACTCACTTTGCGATTTTTAAAGTTGTGCAGCATGCGAAATTTGATACGGCGATTAAACAAAATTATTTAATGTTAGGTTTTATTTTTCTAAGTTTTGTCCCGCCGATCTTGATCCAACAAGTATGGAGTGTGATCGGGTGGATCATTGAAGGACTTCTTATTTTAATGTGGGGTTTGCATCGTGAGTTAAGGGTAGGGCGAACATTAGGTTATGCGTTGTTAACAGTTGGATTATTTTCGTATTTATACTATTTGATCGAGTTAGCATCAATTCCAAATATCATCCCATGGTTACTAGGTCTAAGTTATATCCTTGCGATTGTGGTCTCCAATGTTGTGATGCATTATCAAAAACAGCTGACACTGTCAGATAAAATTTTCCTGTCTATTTTTTCTTTTTTTGCGAGTCTTTTACTGCTTTATCAAGGTGTGGAAAGTTTTAGTGAACCGATGAGATTAATCTACACACTTGCATTCACAACTGCGATTTATTTTGCTGCCAATTTTGTGTTGCAACCGCGCCAAGTAGTCTCATGGTCATGGTTATTACCAAAATGGTTGGGGCTGATTCCTATTGTAGTGTTCGCAACTATTATGCTGATCGATCAATACACTCAAGGAGTCATCGTCTGGCAGTCATTTGGTGAGCAAGGCTTGTTTATCTTGGCTTGCTTGGGCCTGAGCTATCTGTGGTTAAAACCAATTTCAAATGCTCAGTACGAAAATGAATGGATCGCCTTTGGTGGACTCGCTTCTTTAGCTTGTGCCAGTGTGGGTGTAGTTTCAATGTCACCTATGATGGGAGCTGTTCTTTTACCGTTGATACTTTATGGCTATAGTGTTTCTAAAACAACAGACTTGAATAAGCTTTGGTTAACTAAGACTAGCCTCATTTTATTGTTGTGCTGGATTGTCAGCTCACAAATTTGGGTGATAGAACCCTTTTGGAAATATTTTATCCCAATCTTAAACCCTATTGATTTCGTCAGTCTGACTGGTTTGTGGGTGCTTATTCAGGTGCTTCGCAGTCAAATCAGAATGGGGCTAGAGCGAACACTTGGCGCATTCTTGATCTTACTCGCTGTGCTATGGGTAAGTAGTTATGTACTTCTTAGAGCCTTACATTTTTATTTTGCTACACCTTATAACCAGTGGATCATTTGGCAAGATTCTGCAGTGCAATTGGCGTTGACATTATTGTGGGTGGTCATGGCATTCATTGTGATGAAATATGCCGCTATCATCCATAATCGAGTGGTATGGATGTTTGGTGCAAGTATTTTGGCGATCGTGACTTTTAAGTTGGTGTTGTTAGATTTATCCCATATCGGCACTCTAAGTCGAGTTTTATCATTTTTAGGCGCGGGAGGATTAATGTTGATTATTGCGTACATCGCTCCAGCGCCAGAGCAAAAACGAGTAGAAGAGACTAATGCTTGATCCTGAGATCAAGCATTAACCTTAATTCATTATAATTTAGGCTCTCTTTTGATTTCCTTATCATTGGCGTATTGGTCTATTTCCTCATCTGTCAACGAGGGTTGTGGAGGGCGATCAACAAAGCCCATTTTAGGTACAGGAATTTCAATATGGTGATCAACAAAACCATTTCGAATGCGTTCTTGCATTTCATCACGCACTTTCAAAAAGTTTTCCTGTTGGCACCAAATGGCGAATAACAATTCGATTGAAGATTCACGGAATGCGGTTACCGTCACAGCAGGTTTAGGATCTGCTAACACCAAAGGATAGCTGTTTGCCACCTTTAATAAAACTTCTCGTACTTTAATGATGTCTTCATGAAAGTTGATTGCAAGTGTAATAGGAATGCGCCGTATCGGGAATTTAGAAAGGTTGTGTACGGGAGCACGAATTAATTGCTCATTAGGTAAACGGACATAGACATTATCTTGAGTCAGTAATTTGACAGACAGTAAATCAATGGAGATCACTTCACCTTCGATGGTATGTCCACGAATTAACGTAATTTGAATGGTGTCACCAATTTCAAAAGAACCTTCACCAATCAAGAATAAACCGCTGATCAAGTTCGTCGCAGAGGTTTGAGATGCAAAACCCAGCGCTACGGTCAAAATACCAGCGGCACCTAGAAATACACTTAATTTAAAACCTGCTTCTTTTAAACTAGCCATCACAAAGATGAGGAAAATAAAATAAAAAATACCGCGCCGCCATACCAAACGCTGATGAGCATTAAATTTGGCGCCGATCGTTCTCACAAAAGTATTGGAAACGACTCGAGCAAAAAGGAATCCAATAAAGCAAAGCACAATCGCAATAATAATTTCAGTTAGGCGATCCGTATTGATATTGGTAAATATACTTTTGAGGCTATCAGCAATGGTGCCGGTAAGACTATCTGCCATATGCCCCCCTTAGAAGAATGAATCAAACATGTTAAATAAAGTACTACCTGGGGCACGTGCTGGATTGACATAAATTACATCACCAGCCAATGGTGGGGTGCGATTTTCAATACGAATACGTGCTGGTCGATCCATCCCTTCGTGAATGACTTTAATTTGTGACGTCCATAATCGCTCTGTACTTTCACTATAAAACAAAGGCAGGGCAGGAACAGGTACATTCATTCGATCGAAACGGAGTTGATGTCCACTGACATTGTGAAAGTCAATTGGAGTGACTGCACGAAATGCACGTGGACGAAGTTGTTTGAGTTCTGTTCGACCATCAACTGAAGTGGCGTAACACATTTCACCACTGCGTTGATCAGGTCCGAACCATGTATCTTTAGGCATAATGACCGGTATATCGAATAATGGGGTCTTTTGACTTTCGACATAACCTGAAAGCCACAGAGGGGTACTAATATAAAGCGTGCCACGTTGACCAGCTGGAATGTAAATTGGGTCTACAGGACGGATCACCACAGATCGATCTGCAAGACGTGGTATCAATTGAATTTTAGGGTGAGTTTCCCTGAACATGTAACGTTCTACATGCACTGGACGAGGAAATGAAAAATGGGGGTCATCCATTTCCTGCCACTTTTGTTCGTAGTCGTATTGAATTTGAGGACGGTAGTACTCCATGCGCCATTCTTGTAAGCCACGAGTGAGTCGAAAGAGCAATGAACCAAATTGCCAAGCACGCACTTGATTGAGTTCAAAATGCTGCTCACCCCACCATCTTAAAGTCGAAGGGTTTTGCTCAAGTTTCTGATCTAGTGACAATAGGGAATATCCTTAAATAAATTCATTAAAAAACTGTCTTCACGCTGTCAAATGCTTAGAGTACACTCGAGGTAATTTTAATCATGATTATCATCCCTTATGCAAGTACTTAAACAAATACAAATACCGTATAGTTTTGCAAAAAAGCATGGCGTTTTGTTGCGTTATGAAGGGGATCAAGTTTTTATTGTCCGTCGTCAAGATACTGCTTTGGTTGCTTTGCAAGAAGCACGCCGTTACGTGGGGCGTACAGCCCAATATCAATTGGCGACTGAACAAGATTTTAGTCAGTTACTCAGTTCAAGTTATGCTGGTGAAACAGGCGAGTCTCAGCAAGTGGCTGCTGGTTTAGAAGATCATCCTGACTTGTTAAGTTTAGCTGATCAAGTACCTGAAGCAGAAGATCTAATGGATCAGGAAGATGATGCTCCGATTGTTAGATTGATTAACGCATTATTGTCCGAAGCCATTCGAGTGAGTGCATCAGATATACATATTGAAGCTTTTGAAAAAAAGTTATCGGTTCGTTTACGTGTTGATGGGCAACTTCGAGAAATCGTGCAACCACGTCGTGAACTTGCCCCATTGTTAGTTTCACGTATTAAAGTAATGGCAAAACTTGATATTGCTGAAAAGCGAATTCCTCAGGATGGTCGTATCTCTTTACGACTGGCAGGTCGTGAGGTGGATGTCCGTGTTTCGACTTTACCCTCTTCACATGGTGAGCGCGTAGTAATGCGTCTTTTAGACAAGCAAGCAGGTCGTTTAAATATGACCCATTTGGGTCTGATGAAAGATGATTACGAGCGATTAACTCAATTAGTACATCGTCCACACGGTATCATTCTCGTTACCGGGCCGACAGGTTCTGGTAAAACGACGACACTTTATGCTGCACTCTCGGATTTAAATGACGGATCTAAGAATATTTTGACCGCGGAAGATCCAATTGAATATCAACTTGAAGGTATTGGACAAACTCAGGTTAACACTAAAGTGGATATGACATTTGCGCGTGCATTGAAAGCGATGCTTCGTCAAGATCCAGATGTGGTGATGGTGGGGGAGATCCGAGATTTAGAAACTGCAGAAATTGCTGTGCAAGCATCTTTGACGGGTCACTTGGTATTGTCGACGTTGCATACCAATACTGCGATTGGTGCAGTGACGCGTTTAAAAGACATGGGAATTGAGCCATTCCTTCTATCGAGTTCTTTAATTGGTGTGATTGCGCAACGATTGGTTCGTACTTTGTGTTCGCATTGTCATAGTTGGCGTGCCGCGGATGATTTTGAAAAAGAAATTTTTAAGAATGTCCATGATGGTACTGCACTCAATCTGCCTCAACCAGAGGGATGTGAACATTGTGCGCATACAGGTTTTAGTGGTCGTACCGCCATTTATGAAATCGTCCCTGTTGATGATGGAATGCGCCGTCTGATTCACGGGAATGCTGCAGAGTTTGAAGTTGAAAACTATGCTCGTCAGCAGTCAGGTTCGATACGTGATGATGGGTTACGAAAGGTGCTTGAAGGTAAGAGTACTTTAGAGGAAGTGCTTCGAGTTACAAATGAAGCGGCGGAGTGATTTAGAGATTATTTAATAATTCTCGATAAAACGAAGAAGCGCTGATTTGAAATTAAGCCCGAAAGCTGAGGATTCAACAAAAGAGCCCAATCGGAGATGAAAGGGCTTTTTTTTTATGGTTAAACAACTGATTTTAAATTGGAAAGGCAACTTTATTACGCATAAGCTGTATGATGTTAATTTTAGGAAATATTAAAACTAATTTTCAGACTTATTCCGCTAGCTTTGAGCTAAATCAGTATGTTTAGGCATACCTATACCATCACGATACATAACGGAAAGTCTTCGTATTGCTTTCTTATTACCTAGCTTTGCAGCCTTTTTACGTAGTTCAAAAGCTTTATTAATATTTAATTCTATTCCGCTATCTGCGCGACTATATAGATCAGCTAATTCAACCATTGATTCAGAGCGGCCATTTTCTGAGGCTTTTTAAAACCAGTGAAAAGCTTTTTGAAAATGTTCTAAAGAATCATTTTTGTCATCATCTTCCATTAATCGAGCGTAGGTAACATATCCATCAGCTAACCAAAACATTGCTGCTCTATTTCCATTTTCAGCTTGATTTTCATCTGAATCAATACCATAACCATCTAGATAAATCTAAGCTAATTCTAGCTGGGCAGAAGTATCTCTACTTTCTGCTTTCTCTAGTAAGTCATTAGAAAAAACAGGTTCTGCAAATTTTTCCATTGAAAGGCAAGCTCTAAAGCCATCAATATTTTTAATTTATTCAATTTTTAACTTTAAATTAAGCTGTTAGGCTTTTATATCTCATCTAAAACAAAATTCTAAGATTAGAGTATATTTTTAATCCCATTGAACATAATTGTAGTTATGCGAAGTTGAACTGTTAGAACCCATTTAAAGTGTCTATATTCTCACCAATAAAAATGTCTGGTTTATGATGATTTTTATCACCATGGACTGGATATAAAATATAGATGCTGATCACTATGTCTGACAAAGAAATTCAACGTCTTGCAGTTCTGCAAGACGTTC